>JAGQRJ010000917.1 GCA_020425635.1 Planctomycetota bacterium
CGCGCGCGCGCTGCGCGAGGCGCGGGAGCAGCTCGAGGCTCAGCCGCCGACGGACGCGAGCGCCTCGGCGTAGAGCGCGCGGTAGGCCGGCAGCAGCGCCTCGCGGCTGAGGGCCGCGGCGCTGGCGGCGACGTGCTCGCGGGTCGGGGGCGCCTCGCGCAGTCCGCGGACCCCCGCCTCGAGGGCCGCGTCGTCGAGCCCGGCGAGCACGACCCCCAGCCCCTCCGCGCGGACCCGCGCGCTGTGGTCGCCGACCCGGTCGCTGATCAGGACCGGCAGCCCGCAGGCGAGGTATTCCGCGACCTTGGTCGGGCTCGCGGCGTGGTTCACCGGGTCGTCGGCGCGCAAGAGCACGCCCGCGTCGCCGGCGTTGAGCAGCCCGCCGACCTCGTCGTGGGCGGCCGCGCGCACGGTGACCGCGTCGGCGCCGAGCCCCGCCGCGGCGCAGAGCTCGCGGGCGCGCGCCAGGTGCGGGGTGAGCAGGAGCAGGTGCGCGTCGGGGTGGGCGGCGCGGGCCACCTTCCCCAGGGCGACCAGCCGCTCGGGCAGCTGGTAGGGCACGAGCGAACCGCAGTAGACCCACACGAAGCGCTGCTCGAGGCCGAGCTCGCGGCGCCAGCGCGCGCGCGCCTCGGGGTCGAGCCCGAACTTCCCGGGGTCGTAGGCGCAGGGGAAGACCCGGGTCTTGGCGGCCACCCCCGGATAGCGCCCGGCGACGGTGTCGGCGAGGGCCTGCGAGACCGTCAGCACCCGCGCGGCGGCGGCGCACACGCGCGCCTCGTGGGCCTGGATCCGCGCCAGCCCCGGCGCCGGGCCGCGCCCTCGCCCGGTGTGGTGGAAGCAGTGCTCGGCCCAGTCGTCGCCGCGCATGTCGTAGATCAGGGCCACGTCGTCGCGACGCTCGCGCAGGCACGCCGCGAGGTAGCCCGCCTTGAGCCCGCGGGCGTGGATCACCCACGGCCCCGTGCCCAGCGCGCCGCGGAGCAGGCGCTGCGCGGCGGGGGCGCCGACGCGGTCCTCGTAGGGCACGTAGGGCAAGACCTGCAGCCGCCCGGGGAGGCCGCGCTGCAGGCGCGCGCGGCGGACGCGCCCCTCGCGGGTGGCGAGGGTCTTGGGGTAGAGCGGGTCGAAGTTGACCAGGTCCATGCTCACCCCGCTCCGGGCGAGCACCCGGAGGAAGTCGGCGACCTGCGAGTCGTAGACCGTGGGCGGGAAGCCCTCGGCCGCGAGGAACACGTAGGGCGGGCGCGGCTTCACGCGCGCCTCACTGCGCCGCCTGCTCGCCGCCGAACTCCAGCACGCCGAAGAACTGCGGCCGGTGGGTCGTGGCGTCGTAGGTCGGGGACCAGGCGTGGACCTCGGCCTCTTCCTGACGCATGCGCGGGAGCAGGTCCTCGGCGCGGAAGGTCCACTGCGCGGGAGGCGTCGCCCAGGCGCTGACTGGCTGCAGCTGACCCGACGCGTCGCGCTCGGCCTCGACGGGGAGCAAGGAGCCGCTCGCGACCCAGGCCTCGAGGGTCGCCTGGGTCGGCGCGAAGTCGTCGCGGCGGATCCGCTCCGAGAGCGCCGCGAGTCGCTCGAGCGCCGCCGGCACGTCGAGGACCTGCCCCGCGACCTCGGCCAGCTCGGCGGGGTCGACCCGCGGGCGCTCGACGCGGTAGAGCCCGAGCCGCCAGCGATCGCCGGCGACCGGCGGGATCGGGCGGTGCGGGGCGTAGTTGATCGTGGTCGCGAAGTTCTTCCAGGGGATCGCGAGCTCCGCGGTCCAGCCGCGGTCCTGATCGAGCTGCGTGTTCGCGAAGTCGGTCCAGGGGCGCAGGTCGAGGGTCCCGTCGACCTTGACCGCGACCTGCAGGTCGCGGGCGTCCCAGTTGCCGTGGTTCAAGATCGGGAGGTCGGGGTTGAAGTCGACCGGCGCGTGGGCGACCAGGCAGAGCAGGTCGTAGACCACCTGGTGCGGGGAGAGCTCGAACTCGAAGTAGGTCACCTCGTCGCCGCCGTCGTCGACGAAGAGCTCGAGCACCTCGTCGCCTGGGAGGTAGGGGTCGTCGCGTTGGGTCTCCCGCGCCCACACGTCGCTGTCTTCGGCCTCGAAGGCCACGTAGAGGTTCGTCCCGTCGTAGGTCACCCGGGCGTAGGTCGCCTGGCTGGCCGGCTTGCCGTCGCGCAGCCGCGCGAAGGGCCCCAGCCGCGCGGCGCTCGCCCAGCAGGGCTCGTCGAGCACGCCGTCGACCACGACCCCGGGGGTCGGCCGCGCGACCACCGTCGGCACGACCTCGTGCACGGGCATGCCGTCCTTGCGGCCCAGGGGCTGGATCGCGAGCGCGCCGAGGATCAGGAGCGCGGCGAGGCCCGGCTGGGACACACCGCGGCGCCGCGGCTCGAGCAGGGTGCCCAGCACGTAGATCGAGGCGAGCACGAGGGGGATCCCGATCCCGGGGGCCGGCCAGTGGGTGGGCTTGAAGTTGGGGTATTCGCCCCAGGCCGGGTAGTAGCGGTAGTGCCCGAGCAAGCGCACGACCTGCAGCGGGTCGAGCAGGGTCAGCGGCAGGAGCACCACGGCGCAGCCGATCAGGGTGCGCTTCAACAGCCTCCGGCTGTCGGGCAGCTCGGCGGCGGGCAGCTCGAGGCGCAGCAAGGTCACGAAGGGCAGGATCCCGCCGGTGGCGCCCAGGCCGTCGAGGACCAGATCGCTCCAGTCCATCCAGTGGTAGTAGTTGCCCGCCGCGAGCACGTAGTGCTGGTAGAGCTCGTCGACCGTGCCCAGCGCAAAGGTGATCAGGAACGCGAGCTGCGGGTTGCGCCCGCCGCGGATCGCCCAGCACACGAGCGCGCCGACGAGGGCGTACTGCCCGAAGTGCACGAGCTCGGTGGCGTAGACGATGAAGCACTTCCAGATCACGACCAGCATGGCCGCCCAGGCGATCCAGGGGATCGCCGCCTCGATCAGCCGCTCGCGCGGCTGGCCCCGGAGCCGGCGCCCCACGAGGGCCACGACGGCCAGCGCGATCGAGCCGAAGAACACCGCGAGGAAGAGCTCCGCCCGGGCCATGCCCGCTTCGCCGCCCGCCGCGTGCAGGTTGCCGGGGGTCTTCGCCCAGGCGAAGAAGTTGCCCGCGAACTCCAAGCCCAGCTTGTGTCCCAGGGTCAGCGCCAGCCACACGGCGAGCGCGATCGCGGTGGGCAGCGGGCGGAAGGCGGGGGAGGCGTCGGGCTGGGTCATGCGCGTCTCGGGGGCAGGAGCGAGGCGCGTATCTTACGCCGCGTCGCCGCCGCCTGCGGCGTGGCACGCGGCGCGTGAGCTCACTCGCTCTGAACGGGAGACTCGCCGCGGACCCACTCGACGCCAGGCACGTAGGTCCCGTCGGGGAGGAAGTAGCCCGTGACCCAATTGCGGGTCGGGAAGCCCACCCCCACCTGACGCAGCGGGTGAGTCGCGTCGTCCTCGCGCGCGTCGATCCGCTCCTGGTGATAAAGGGCCAGGTTCTCGCGGGTCCGGCGCGGGTCGAGCCACTCCGCGCTCGAGCGCGCCGCGGTCGCGCTGGAGCCGACGGGGGAGGGTGACCAGGTGTTGACCGTCCGCGCGGGCTTGGGCACGTAGCCGCCGGAGCAGGCGCAGAGCAAGCAGATCAGGGCTGCGAGCGGGGTCGCCAGCGTCGTCGTCGGGAAGGGGGTGCTCGTCATGGGTGCGGTGCGAATCATACACGCTGCGTGGCGGGCGAGGGTCAACGGGCTTGGCCCTCGCCGGCGCCGAGCCGTGAGCCGCGCCCGAGGATCGCGTGCTTGAGCAGCTCGATCACGTGCCCAATGCGCAGCAAGGAGCGCTTGCCGTTGACGTGGCGGCCCGCCTCCAGCCGCAGGTGGCCGCCCGCGAGCAGGCGCTGCAGGCGGCCGTCGGCCATGCCCTCCTCGTCGTAGAGCCCCTGGAGCTCGGCGGCGGGGAGCCCGTCAGCCCCGGCGCGCGCGACCTCCTTCAGCAGACGCACGCGGATCGACGCCAGGTTCAGGTTCACGAAGGAGAAGTAGCCGTAGCCGAGGGCCGCCGTGCTGAGGAGCTGCACGGCGACCAGCGCGCCGGCGTCGAGCAGGGCGAGGTCCAGCCGCCACGCGGCCCAGGCGACGAGCCCGCCGCCGGTCGCGAGGCCGGCGAGGAAGCCGAGGGCCAGGGAGCGGGCAGGGCGCCCGCGCCCGCTGAGGTGCTGGATCACGGGCTGGGTGAGCGTGTTCACCAGGAGCCCGAGCAGAGGGGCGAGGGACAGGAGCCAGGCGTCCACGGCTAGCCTCCCGTCGGCAAGCCGAGCAGGCGCTGCGCGGCGAGGAACAGCGCGGCCAGGCGAGCCCCCCGCGAGGTGAGGTGGTAGCGCCCCTCGCGCTCGACGAGCAGGTCCCCGGTCTGGGCGGCCTCGAGCCGCTTTCCGACCATTCTCCCCTGCAGGAGGAAGGCTCGGGTCTCCTCCGGCGTGCGCCCTGCGGGGCCCCCCTGCGCGACGTAGCGCAGCAGGCACAGGCTCGGGCTGTCTTCCTCGAGGGCGGTGTAGGTCGCCGCGTAGCCGAGGCTGAAGGCCAGGTGGAAGGTCCCGACCAGCAGCCAGCCCGGAGCGTCCTGGGGCGCGTGAGCCCGAAGCTCGGGGAGGGCGAAGGTCAGCGCGAGCAGCAGCGCCGGGAACGCCCCGAGCAGGAGCGCGAGCAGGGTCGGGAGCTGGCGACGGGGCAGCCACACCCGCCAGAGGAGCACGTGCAGCAGGAAGCAGGCGCCGAAGAAGCCGACCGCGTAGAGCGCGAGAGCCACCCGGACCTCAGCGCGGCTGCGCGTCGAGGAGGCGCTGGACCGCGTCGCGCAGCGCGGGGTCCGCGGCCGGGCTCTGGGCGAGCTCGTGCAACACCGGCGCGAGCTCGTCGATCCCCGCGCCCCCCGCCGCGAGCGCGCGCAGCGCGGCGAGGCGCCGGGGGGTGCTCGGGTCGCGGCGCAGGGTCTCGATCAGCTCCCGGCGGTCGCTCGGATCCTGAGGCGGGATCCCGAGCACGTCGGCGGCGGACTCGACCAGCTCGGGGTCGTCGGCGTGCAGGTCTGCGCGCGCCGTGCGCCGCGCGCGCTCGACGAGGTTCGGATCGAGGCGCTCCCCGCGCTCCCCGAGCACGAAGCCCGCCTTCGCGCGCACCGCGGGGTCGTCGTCCTCGGCGTAGAGCGCGACGAAGCGCTCCACGACCCGGGGCTCGTTGCTCCCGCGCAGCGCGAACACCAGGTGCGGGCGGACCCGCGCCGGCGCCGAGTCGAGCCCGGCGAGGAGCACCGTGCTCAAGGCAGGGTCGGCGTGCTGCGCCAGCACGAGGGTGTGCTGGAACAGGTAGGCCTCGTCGACGTCGTCCATGCCCTCGATCAGCAGCCGGCCCGCCTCGAGCGTCGCGCCACGCCGGGTGCGCAGCGTGGTCTCGAGGGCCTGCTTGTAGTCGATCGGCCCCTTGCCCTCGCGCAGCGCGTCTTCGAGCACCGTCGCGGGCGCGGGAGGCAGCTCGACCTTGACCCCGCCGACGAAGGCGTCGATCGCCGCGGTGAGCTCCTCGCCGACCGGGGCCACCGGCGCGGGGGCCTCGGTCGAGGTCACGGGGCCGGGCTCCACCGGCGCAGGCGCGGGGCGGGCGGGAGCGAGGGCGGCGGGCTGCTCGCCGCGCAATCCCCACAGCGCGGCCCCGACCACCACGACCATGCCTGCCGCCACCCCTGCCGCTGCCTCTGGTTTCATGCGGTCAGTCTACGCGCTCGAGCGAGCTGCGCCTCGGTCACGCCCCCCCTCCCAGAGCGGTCACTGCCGCGGGGACCTCGGGCGGTTGGAGAGCAGCCCTCGAAGCAACGCACCTTTCATTTCACGCCTCGCTGCCTTTCGCGCTCTTCTCAAGGTGCGCGGGGGGCCGTTTCCCGAATCTCGCCTGCCGGGCTTCGGCGGGGGCGACCCCAAGCCTCGTGGGCGCAAGGGGCTGGCTTGGTTCGAGCGTTGCAGAGGGACGCGCGGAGACGAAGAGAGAAGGCAAGATCCCATGCGCGCACATTGCTTGATCCCCGCCGGGGCAGCGACGCTGCTCCTCGGCGTTGCGGTGGTTGGTTGCTCGAGCTCGAGCGGCCGGGGTGCCTCGTCGTCGACCGCCGCGCCCGTGACCACGAGCTCCGGCGGCACCCCCGGCGGCGGCGGGGCCTCGACGCTCCCGCAGGCGCCGCCCAGCCAGGGCGCGCCGCTGGCGGTCTACAACGGCGGGATCCAGGACGTGTGGGATCGCATGCGCCCGCAGGTGATCTCGCAGCTCGACGCGCTGGTCGCCCAGAACCTCAACAACCAGCTCTACTCCAACAGCACGCTCACGGTCGAGGTGGTCAACGCCAACCTCTCCCAGGGCTCGGACATGACGATCGCCCCGGGCTTCACCCAGCTCGACACGAGCCACCTGGTCCTGCGCGCCCCCGTGCAGGGTGCGTGGAAGGTCGTGCTCGCGGCGAACCTTCGCGTGACCCTCAACGTGGGTTCGTTCTCCCCCGCGATCGACGTCCCGGTCGAGATCGTCCTCGACGCGCTGAGCCTCGAGGTCGACGCGGTCCTCGACGACAGCGACCCGACCCGCCCCGTGCTCCAGCGGATCGGCCAGCCCAAGGTCGACTTCACCCTGCGGATCGACTCGACCAACGCGCTCGCCCAGCGCTTGACCGGTGTGCTGACCGCGCCGGCCAACTGGCTGGCGCAGCAAGCGATCTCGGTGACCCTGTTCGCGCTGCTCCCGAACCTGCAGGGGATCCAGGGGATCCCCGGCTCGATCCCGGGGGACGGCGCGCCGCCCCTGGTCGACTCGGGCACCCAGACCCCCTTCGAGGAGGTCGTCGACAACGTCGAGCTCAAGCTGCGCCGGGTCAACCAGCCGCACGGGACCGTGCTCATGGCCGCCATGGACACCCCCGCGACCGACAGCTGGCTCGACGCCTACCGCAACGGCGGGCCGGGGGTCCAGGGCGCGCCGCTCAGCTACGGCAGCCCCGGCGACTCGGCGATCTGGACCGGTCACTACCTGGCGGCGGAGGCCTACCGCTACGCGGTCACCGGCAGCAGCCTGGCCCTCGACAACGTGGGCCACACCCTCAAGGGGATCGGCGCGCTGATCGACGTCAACGGGAGCTCCGGGCTCCTGGCGCGCGGCGCCGCGCCCGAGGCCTCGTCGGCGGGGCAGACGATCGTCAACAGCAGCAGCGGCGTGTTCCGGCGCGCGCAGCTCTACGGCGAGACCTGGGTCGGCTACCAGGGGGGGATCGGGATCTCCCGCGATCAGTACAGCGGCGTGTTCTTCGGGCTCTCGGTGGCCTACGAGCTCGTGCCGCCCGCGCGCGCCGACTGCGAGCTGCGGATCAAGCAAATGCTCGACTACCTGATCGCGCACAACTGGATCGTCGACGAGGACCGCGCGACCTGGAACGGACAGAACGGCAGCCGCGGCCCGACCTTCTGGGCCCCCGGCAGCTACCAGCAGCTGGCCTTCCTCCTGATCGGCCACCGCATGGACCCCCCGCGCTACAGCGCGGCGCTGGCGGCCGCGGGGCCGCTCGCGGAGCTCGCCTGGCTCAGCGCCTGGACCGCGACCTTCGGCGTCGACCACTACTACAAGTTCAACCTCTCGCACATTGGCTTCTACAACTACTTCCGCCTCGAGACCGACCCGACCCGCTGGCAAGCCATGCGCCGGGCCTACGCGATGCAAGAGCGCTACGTCGGTCACCACCGCAACCCGCACTTCGACCTGATCCAGACCAGCATCGACCCCTCGACCGCGGTCGACCTCTACGGCTCGTCGCGCGAGGCCATGCGGCAGTTCCTCGGGACCCTGCACCGCGAGCTGGCGCCGTCGGTGATCGACCTCTCCGGGGTGACCTGGGTCACGCACCAGCAGTTCAGCTACTCGAACACGAGCACCGGCGGCTTCACCCTGGGCGGGAGCACCGTGCAGCACCCGTCCGAGCCCTTGCCCATGCACCTGCGCCGGCCCTCGGGGCACTTCATTTGGCAGCGCGACCCGTTCACCCCCGCCACGCCCAACCAGGGGAACCCGCGCTCGGAGAAGCCCGGCCTCGACCTGGTGCTGCCCTACTGGATGGGCCGCTACATGGGCGCGTTCTAGGCCGCGGCCAACGCGCCTCGACCCTCGCCCCGTGGCTGGGGGACGCCTCCGGTGGTTAGGGTGAAGCATGGCCCCAGGACCGGATCCGTCGTGGCGACCTCCCTCGAGCACGAGCTCGCTGCCGGCGAGCGAGCGCTACGTCGTGCGCCGGGAGCTGGGGCGCGGCGCCATGGGGATCGTGTTCGAGGCGACCGATCGGCTGTCGCAGCGGCCCGTGGCGCTCAAGGTCTTGTCGGCCTCGGAGGTCAACCCCCAGCGGCTGGAGCGCTTTCGCCGCGAGGGTGAGCTCGTGGCCTCCCTCGACCACCCCGGGATCGTGCGGGTCTACTCGGCGACCGTGTTCCAGGGGCGCCCGTGCCTGGTCTACGAGCTCGTGCCCGGGGCGCGCACGCTGAGCGAAGCGCTGCAGGGCGCCGACCTGCGCACGCGGGTCGGCCTGGTGGCCGAGGTCGGCGAGGCGGTGGGGCACGCCCACACCCGGCGGATCGTGCACCGCGACCTGAAGCCAGACAACGTGCTCGTGGGCGCCGACGGTCGCGCGCGAGTGACCGACTTCGGCGTGGGCCACCGCGGCGACCAGGAGCGCCTGACGCGAACCGGCGCGCTGGTGGGGACGCCGCACTACATGTCGCCGGAGCAGCTGCGCGGCGCCTCGCACGGCGAGGTCGGCCCGCGCAGCGACGTGTTCGCGCTGGGGGTGATCCTCTACGAGGCGCTGACCGGGGTCCGCCCCTTCGACGGCGACTCGCTGCCCGAGCTCTACAGCGCGCTCACGAGCGGCGACTACGCCCCGCTGCGGACCCACGTCCCCGGGATCAGCCGCGCGCTGGAGGCGGTGTGCGAGACCGCGCTGGCCGCCGACCCGGAGCACCGCTACGCCCACGGAGCCGCCTTCGCCGAGGCCCTGCGGGAGTGCCTCCAGCGCGACAGCCTGATCGGGCCGGCGGCCAGCGCGAGGGGGCTGCTGAAGCCCGCGCTCGCCGGGCTCCTCCTCGCCTGCGTCGTCGTGGCGGGGCTCGCCGCCGTCGCCTGGGCGCGCAGCCGCGGCGAGGGACCCGGCTCCGGCGACCCGGCCGCGGTCGAAGGCGCGCTGTCCCTCGACCCGCTCCCCCCGGTAGTGTGGGGGGAGGTGCTCGAGGTCTCGGGGCGCGCCCCCGCGTCCGTGCCCCGTGTGCGCGTCTCCGCGGGCAAGCTGATCCGCCGGGTCGAGGTGCTGGACGGCGCGTTCAGCGTGCGCCTGCGCCTCCCCTCGGGGAGCTACACGGCGCGCGTGGAAGACCTCGAGGGCGGCTGCGCGCCGGCGGAGGCCGCGGTCGAGCTGCGCGCCCCCCCGGCCTGGTACGTCGGCCTCCGCGAACGCTCGCGACCGCCCTTGCCCTTGCCCGAGGGCATGGACTTCGGCGCGGGCGCGGGCGAGTACCTCAACCTGCGCGACGCCTCGGTGCTGGTGTGGGTCGCCGAGGGCACGCTGATCCAGGGGGATCGAACCGACCTGCTGGGGCCCGAGCGCAGCGAGCACGCGGTCGCCGGGTTCTTCATGGGGAAGTACGAGGTCACCCGCCGGCAGTGGGAGGCCTTCGTCGCCGCGACCGGGGCGCCGCGGCTCCCCGACCTGCTGCTGGGCAACTCGCACGGCTTCACCGACGTGATCCCCGAGGTCGCGAGCGGCCACGAGGTCCCCGACGCCTTTCGCCTGGGGCCGGACCACCCCGTGCTCTACGTGAGCTGGTTCCTGGCGCGGGACTACTGCGCCTGGGCAGGTCTGCGCCTGCCCAGCGAGGTCGAGTGGGAGTACGCCGCGCGCGGCAGCGAGGGCTGGCTCTACCCCTGGGGCAACGACCCCGACCCCACCCGCTTCAACCACGAGTCCGACGTCGACGGGTTCCCCTACACGTCCCCGGTCGGCTCCTTCCCCAGCGGCGCCTCGCCCTGGGGGTGCCTCGACATGGCCGGCAACGCCATGGAGTGGACCGCGGACCCCTTCGTCTCCAAGGACGGGGTCGAGCGCAAGGTCATGCGCGGAGGCGCCTGGGAGGCGGTCCCCTTCATTTGCCAGGCCGTCTACCGCGACGGGAACGTCCCCCAGGCGAACAACCGGATCCTCGGCTTCCGCGTCGCCCGCTGAGCCCCGCGGCGTGTGGGAACTGTGAACGCCGTTGGGGAGAGTTGGTGGAGTGCTCGGGCTTGGCCACGCAGGGCTTACGCGCGAAGCCGAAATCCCTTTCGCGTGTCTCCGGGCCTCGCTAGGCTCCGCTGCTGGAGGACCCTGTGGCCGAAGCCCACGACTCACCGGAAGAACTGCTGCGCAAGGTCCCGCCCCACTCCGTCGACGCGGAGCGGGCGGTGCTCGGTGCGCTCCTCGTCGACGGGCGCTCGGCCGACGTCGTCGCGGACATGCTCCAGCCCGAGCACTTCTATCGCAGCGCCCACCAGACGATCTTCGAGGTGATCCTCGAGCTCTGGAAGCAGCGCCAGCCGATCGACGCGGTGCTCGTGCGCGAGGAGCTGACGAAGAAGGGCGTCCTCGACCAGGTCGGCGGGACCGCCGCGCTGCTCGAGCTCGCGGACACCGTGCCGACCTCGGCCAACGCGAGCTACTACGCCGAGATCGTGCGTGACTACGCGACCCGCCGGCAGCTGATCCAGTGCGCCGCCGAGATCCAGAAGGACGTGTTCGAAGACCGGGGCGACACCCAGGAGCTGCTCAACCGCTCCGAAATGCGCCTGTTCGAGACCACCCAGCAGCGGATCAAGAGCGACGCCGTGGAGGTGCGGATCGTCGTGCAGGAGGCCTTCGAGCGCCTGGAGCGCATGCGCAGCCAAGAGGGCGTCATGGGCGTCCCCAGCGGCTTCGCCGACCTCGACGAGCTCTCCCAGGGCTTCCAGCCGGGAGAGGTCACGATCCTCGCGGCGCGCCCCTCGATGGGCAAGACCACCTTCGGGCTGAACATGCTGCGGAACATTACGGTCTACCAGGGCCGCCCGGCGGTGTTCTTCTCCCTGGAAATGCCGCGCCTGCAGGTCACCAGCAACATCCTCTGCGGGCTGGCCAAGATCGACGGCCACCGCATGCGCGGCGGCTACCTGACCCGCGAAGAGGAGCGGCAGTTCATCGACGCGGCCGAGGTCCTCGGGCCCTCGCCCCTGTTCATCGACGACTCGTCCATGCTCACGAGCATGGACTTCATGGCCAAGTGCCGGCGGCTCAAGAGCCAGCACGGGATCGAGCTCGCCATGGTCGACTACCTGCAGCTCATGCACGGCTCGAGCCGCTCGGCGAAGGAGAGCCGCCAGCAGGAGGTCTCCGAGATCAGCCGCATGATCAAGGCTCTGGCCCGCGAGCTCATGATCCCCGTGATCGCGCTCAGCCAGCTCTCGCGGAAGGTCACCGACCGCAAGGACAACCGGCCGATGATGAGCGACCTCCGCGAGAGTGGCTCGATCGAGCAGGACGCCGACATGATCATGCTCCTGCACCGGCCCGAGTACTACGAGCCCGACAACGAAGAGCTGCGCAACAAGGCCCAGCTGATCGTGGCCAAGAACCGCAACGGCCCCACCGGGGACATCAAGCTGCACTTCGAGCGCAGCCAAATGCGCTTCGAGTCGCTGACCTCCATGTAACGCGCCCCGCCGCGGCTGGTGACCAAGAGGTGACAAGCCCAAGGCCCAGCGAGGGTTGCGAAGCGGCGGAGGCGGCTGCATGCTGGCCGGTTCGCGTGAACCAGCCGCTCCCCCACACTCCTGCCGCCTCCCTCTGCCGGCGCCTGATCCAGGGCTGGCTGGCCGCGCTGCTCGTCTGCCTCACCCCGAGCGCGGGGCTCGCGCAGGAGGGCGATTGGTCCTGGGCCGAGGGCCGCGAGGTCCTCGACGTGCGCTGGGAAGGGCTCGAGCAGATCCCGGTCGCGGACGCCGAGGGGCTGGTCAGCGTGCGCGCCGGCCAGACCTTCAGCTCGCGGCAGCTGGCCCGGGACCTCGTGCTCCTCGTGCGCTCCGGGCGCTTCGGACCTGGAGACGGCGGTGCGCCGCCCGCGCGAGCGCGCGTCGAAGAAGACGGCGACGGGGTCGTGGTCGTGTTCGAGGTCGGGCGCGAGCTCCAGCGCGTGCGGCGCGTCGGGCGCGTGCCCGAGGACGTGGTCGAGACGCTCAAGACCGACGAGGAGCCGCTGCGCTGGGAGGTGCAGAGCGGCAACTGGCTGAGCCCTGGCGCGGTCGAGCGCGACCTCAACGAGCTGCGCCGTCGGCTGCGCAAGCGCGGCTACCTCTACGCCGACGCTCAGGTCGAGACCCAGGAGTTCCCCACCGGCGCCGACGTGCTGTTCCGCGTGACCCCCGGGCCGCGGGTCTACGTCGAGGACATCGAGGTCTCCTACGACGGGGAGGAGGACGGCGTCCTCGACGTCGAGGACCTGTTCGAGATCAAGGAGTGGAAGACCAAGGAGCGCGGCTGGCTCAGCTTCGATCCCAACTCGGGCACCTACGACCCCGACGGCTTCACCGCCGACCTCGACCTGCTCGCCGGCTACTACCGCAGCCAGGGCTTCCTCGACGTGCAGATCTCCGAGGGTCAGCGGACCTTCAACCTCGAGGGCGACGAGGTCACCCTGCGGATCGAGGTCAGCGAGGGCCCGCGCTACCGCGTGCGTCGCGTGGGGATCCGCGGCACGCGGGTCTACTCCGAGGAGCGCCTGAGCTACGAGATCGCGCTGCGACCGGGGCGACCCTTCCTCAACGACGACCTGCGCGAGTCCCTCGAGCGGATCCGCTTCCTCTACGGCCAGCGCTCCTACGTGCACGCCGACATCGACATCGACATGCGCTACGACGCCGAGCGGCAGCTGGTCGACGTCGACCTCCTGGTCAGCGAGGGGCCCAAGGTCCGGATCGAGGAGATCAAGATCCGGGGCAACCTGGACACCCGCGAGGACGTGATCCGGCGCGAGCTCTCGGTCTACCCCGGCGAGTACTTCGACGCCGAGGAGATGCAAAACAGCCGCTCTCGGCTCTACCGCACGCGCTACTTCACCGAGGTCGAGTACAGCTTCGAGCCCGGCAGCGAGCCCGGCAGCGAGCACCTGATCCTGACGGTGGTCGAGAACGACAAGCTGCGCTCGATCTCCTTCGGCGGCGCCGTGTCGACCTCGGCGGGGTTCTTCGGCAACTTCCAGCTCACCATGCCCAACTTCGACATCTTCGACCCGCCGAACTCGTTCGCCGACGTGTTCAGCCTGCAAATGTTCAAGGGCGCTGGGCAGACCTTCCAGATCACCTACCAGCCCGGGCGCCAGCGCTCGGCGCTCTCGCTCGACTTCACCGAGCCCTGGCTCTTCGACCGGCCGATCGAGCTCGGCCTCGGCGCCAGCCTGCGAGATCGCGCGCGCGAAGACTGGATCGAGGCGCGGCGGATCGGGCGGATCAGCCTCGGCTACCGGATCACCCAGGACCTGATCGCCCGCGCGAGCTACCGGATCGAGCGCGTGTTCGTGGGCGACGTCGAGCTCGACGCGGTCCCCGACGCGGTGCGGGTGGCGGGTTTGAACTACGTCTCCGCGCTGCGCCTCTCGCTCTCGATCAACAAGACGCGGGTCGACCGCTTCTTCGTCGCCTACGGGGGCTTCACCGCCGAGGCCTACTACGAGGTCGCGGGGCAGTTCCTCGGCGGCGACCACGACTTCCACCGCGCGGGGCTGGAGGGCAACGTCTACTTCGAGCTGTTCGAGTTCCCTCGCGAGTACCGCTGGGTGCTCGCGCTGGGCGGGCAGGTCAGCGTCCAGCGCTCCCTCGACGGCGACCCGATCCCGATCTTCGAGCGCTTCTTCGCCGGCGGGCCGAACTCGATCCGCGGCTTCCAGTTCCGCACGGTGACCCCGCAGCTGCGCGACAAGCCGCTGGGCGGCGACTTCCTCGCGCTCCTGAACGCCGAGTTCAGCTTCCCCATGTTCCGCGACATTCTGCGCGGCGTGGCCTTCGTCGACGGCGGCGGCGTCACCGCCAAGGTCCGCGACTGGACCCGCGAGGACTTCCGCCTCGCGGCCGGCTTCGGCGTGCGGATCAAGGTCCCGGTGTTCCCGGCCCCCGTGGCCCTCGACTTCGCCTGGCCGATCCTCGAGCGCGACGACGACGACCGGCAGGTGTTCTCGTTCTCGGTAGGCTTCGGCTTCTAGCCCGCAAAGCTCACCACGAAGTGGTGAGTTTGCGGGGTAGCCGCCTGCGAAGCAGGCGGGCTGCGCCGGAGCGAGTCGGCGGCTCTGCCGCCGCGAGCGAGGCGCAAGCGACAGTGTGTACCC
>JAGQRJ010000150.1 GCA_020425635.1 Planctomycetota bacterium
CGCCCCTCCCTCGCGCTCGAGCACACGCAGGTCGCCCCTGGCGGCTCGACGACCCTCGCGGTGCGCTTCGAGCTGAGCGAACACTGGCACCTCTACTGGACCAACCCTGGCGACTCGGGCGACGCTCCGGCGATCGAGCTCTCGCTGCCCGAGGGGGTCGTGGCCGGAGCCGTGCAGTGGCCCATGCCCACGCGAGAGGTGCTCCCCGGCGACCTGCTCGGCCACCACTACGACGGCGAGCTGGTGCTCTTGATCCCGCTGAGCGTCGACGCGGGCGTCGCGGCCGGGCCCCTGCAGCTCGAGGCGCAGCTCGGTTGGCTGGTGTGCAAGGACGTGTGCCTCATGGGCGACGCCGAGGTCCAGACGACGCTGAAGGTCGGCGCCGAGGCGACCCTCGACGCCGAGGCCAAGCCGCTGTTCGCCCGGGCGCGCGCGCGCATGCCTCGCGCACCACGGGCCGGCGAGCTGGAGGCGAGCTGGGAAGGCGACGCCTTGACCCTGCGCGTCGCCGGCGCGGCCGAGCTCGTCTTCTTCCCCGAGTCCACCCCCGCGGCCGCCGAGCTGCTCGCGCGCGGCCGCGTGGAGGGCGAGCGCCTGACGATCCGCTTCCCCAGCCTCCCCGCGCAGCCGGCCACGATCCGCGGGCTCCTGCAGGTGAGCCGCGAGGGTAAGACCGAGGGCCTGCGCGTCTCGGTCGCCGCGCCGGCAGGCACGAACTAAGTCACGAACCCAACCCCGCCGCCTGCGCGCGGCACGCCTCTCCGGAGGCACCCTCAGAAGAAGGAGATTCCCATGAAGAAGGTCATGTTCTGCGCCGCGACCGCGGTGCTGGCGGCCGTCGTTTGCTTCGCCCCGGCCCAGGCCGACGAGGCGAAGGGCGCCAAGCACGGCGCAGCGATCGGCGCCGAGGCCCCGAACTTCACGCTGACCGACACCGACGGCACCTCCCACACCCTCGCCGACCTCAAGGGCAAGGTCGTGGTGCTCGAGTGGTTCAACCCCACCTGCCCCTACGTGGTCAAGCACCACGAGAAGAACCCGACGATGAAGACCCTCTACGCCAAGTACAAGGATCAGAACGTGGTGTGGATGGCGATCAACTCCGGCGCCGAGGGCAAGCCGGGCTCCTCCGCCGAGGAGAACGTCGCCGCCCGTGAGAAGTGGGGGATCGAGTACCCCGTGCTCCTCGACAGCGACGGCAGCGTGGGCCACGCCTACGGCGCGCGCACCACGCCCCACATGTTCATCATCAACCCCGAGGGCGTCCTGGTCTACGCCGGCGCGATCGACAACGACCGCCGCAAGCTGGGCGACGTCAACTTCGTCGACAAGGCCCTCGAGGAGGTCCTCGCCGGCAAGGAGGTCTCGCAGGCCACGAGCAAGCCCTACGGCTGCAGCGTGAAATACTCCAACTAAGCGCCCAGACGACCCCTGAGGCGCGGCGGCCCTCCGGCCGCCGCGTCGTCGTGTACGCTCAACGCCGGCGCCCAACTGAAACGAACGGCCTCGCCCAGATCCGGGCGCTGGGACGAACCCGGGTGAACCGGAACGCATAAGCGCCCATCATTGCGAGAGATACAAAACCGGCCCCATCCTTGCTCCAGAGCTAGGAAACGGAGACACGACGAGATGAAGAAAATCATGAAGTTCTTTCGCCCCGGCAACATGTTGAAGGTCGGCGCGATTTCCTTGGGAGTCACGGTCCTGGCGGGGCTCGCCCTGTTCAAGGGCCCAGAGAGCATGGCGGGGCCAGCGGCCTACGTGCTGCTCGCGGGGGCCGCGGTCTCCATGCTGGCCTTCGGGGCCGCGGCGATCGGCGGACTCTGGAAGCTGGGCAAGAAGCTCTTCGGCAAGAAGAAGGCAGCCCCCGCGGACGCAGCTCCGGTCGCCGTCGGCGCCGGCGGCGCCGCGGTGGCGGCGGGTGCCCTGGCCCTGGGTGGCGGCGCG
>JAGQRJ010000918.1 GCA_020425635.1 Planctomycetota bacterium
CGGCGCGATCGAGGCGGCCGAGGCCACCGCCGCCAAGGCCCTCGACGGGCTGCTCGGGCGCTACCGGCGCGCGGACATGACGGTCGACTGGAAGCGCGCCAGCCGCGACGCCGCGGCGCACACCTTCTCGGGAGCGGGCAAGTTCACCCTCGCGATCTTCCTCCAGGAGTTCGGCTACGCCCTGGCGACCCGCGACCCCCTGCGCCTGGAGGAGTTCTTCGACCAGGTCGCGTCCACCGACTTCTACGTGGAGTACGGGCTGTTCGTCGCCGGCGCGACCGCGGGGCAGGCCGGCTACTCCCTGGCCTACCGGAAGTACCTCCGCCCCTTCCTCAAGCAGGGGCTCATGCACCAGGTGCTCAAGAGCCAGCTCTCCTTGGCCGCGGGCCTGGCCCTGCCGCAGCTCGTCCACGGCACCTTCGACGGCAAGACCTTCGTGATCTCCCTCGGCTCGCTGGGGATCTCCTCGACCTTGGTGCACGCCTCCATGAGCCGGATCCCCTGGGTTCGGAAGATCACCGCGGCGAAGAGCGGCCTGCTGCGGGCCACCGGCTGGGTCTACCAGGCGGCGGAGCTCGCGATCGTGTTGACCGCCAGCAGCGAGATCGAGCGCTTCGTGCACGGGACCCTCGACCGCCGCGCGGCGAAGCGAGCCCTGGCCGAGGCCGCGGACCTCGTGGCCCGCCGGCTGAAGGGCGCCTCGAGCGCGACGGAGCGCGAGCAGGCGCTGCGCGACTACGCCCTGGCCTGGGAGCACTACCGCGTGCACCTCTACACCCCGCTCTTCGCCGCGCAAGAGCAGCTGCAGGTCCGGCTCGAGCCCGCCCTCGAAGGCGTCATGCTCGACGGGCAAGCGGCGGACGAGGCCCTCGAGCGCACGACGGACTCGGCGCGGCTCAACGAGTACCTGGCAGAGTTCGCCCGCCGTCGCCGCGAGGGGGCCAACGGCACGAGCCGGATCGAGCAGGCGGTGGCCACCTTCAACCGCGAGTTCGAGGAGGGGCTGCAGGAGGTCTACGAAGACAACCGCCGCGACACGCCGTTCATTCCAGTCGCTGTGCTCGGCGGCCCGGACACCCCGGTCGGTGCGTTCGCTGCGGCCTTCGCGTCGGCCCACCGCAAGGTCAGCGACAACCGCCTCGAGACCTACGAGGACCAACGCGAGGCCCTCGCGGCGCTAGGCCGCTGGCTCGCGGCCGCGCGGGCCGAGGTCGACGCAGCCGACGCCGTGGTCACGGGCCTCGCCCGCGACGACGCCAACTTCCTCGGTGAGAACGGCGGCCTGCGCAAGGGGATCGCCGAGCAGGTCCGCGCCGCCGGCGAGTAGCCCGACACCTCAGGGCAGATCGTGCAGCAGCTGGCGAGCCTGGGCGGCGAGGGGCCCGGGCGCGCCCTCGGCGACCGCCTCCAGGTCTTCGCGCGCGAGCGCCGGCGCGCCGTTGAGCTTGTGTACGTGCCCGCGGCTCAGGCGCGCGCGCCAGGTCTCGGGGGCGAGCTCGAGCACCCGGGTGAAGTTCGCGGCGGCCTCGGCGTAGTTCCCCAGGCGCGCGTTCGCGCTCCCGCGGTTGTGCCACACGACCGACAGGCTGGGGTCGAGGGCCAGCGCCTGGTCGTAGGCGGCGATCGCGCCGAGTTCGTCTCCGCGTCTGGCGCGCGCGCGCCCGAGGCCCGCGTGGCCGCGCGCGTCCTCGGGCGCGAGCTCGATCGCGCGCAGGAAGCTGGGCTCGGCATCGGGCGACCGGTCGAGGGTGAGTAGCACGTCACCCTTGTTGATCGAGGCGAGCGC
>JAGQRJ010000919.1 GCA_020425635.1 Planctomycetota bacterium
CCCAGCGACAATCCGCCGAGCGAACGCGGGCTCAAGGCCGAGCAGCGGGAGGCTGCTCGTCGCAAAGAGGCGCGTGAAGAGGCTCAACGCGAGGCGCGCCTGGCCCGGGTCGAGGCGCGCCGTGAGCGCGAGGCCGCGCTCCGTCAGCGCCTCGCTCGCGAGGTGCTCTACGCAGGCGAAGGGGTCTCGGCGACGGTGGCCCACGCCGCCAGCGACGTCGCGCGCCTCGAGGCCGGCGGGCTGCCGGTCGCGCACTCTGCCCTCGACCTGGCCCACCTCCTCGGGCTCGACCTCCCCGCCCTGCGCTGGCTGACCTTTCACCGCGAGGTCGCGCGGAGCACGCACTACCGGCAATACCAGGTGGCCAAGCGACGCGGCGGGTTCCGCACGATCAGCGCGCCGCGGCCGAAGCTCAAGGCCGCGCTGCGCGCCGTCCGCGAGCGGATCCTGGGGCGCCTGGCGGTGAGCCCGCAGGCGCAAGCCTTCGTGCCGGGGCGCAGCACGCTCACCAACGCGCGGCCGCACCTGCGCGCGGCGGTCGTGGTCAAGCTCGACGTGGTGGACTTCTTCGGCAGCTTCAGCTTCCCGCGGGTCCGCGGGTGGTTCCGCGCCCGCGGCTACTCGGGCATGGTCTCGACCCTCCTGGCCCTGCTGACCACCGAGGCTCCGCGGGTCGAGGTCGAGCTCGACGGCGCGCGCTACTACGTCGCCACCGGACCGCGGGTGCTCCCCCAGGGCGCGCCCACGAGCCCGGAGCTGACCAACCTCCTCGCGCTGCGCCTCGACCGGCGGCTCGCGGCCTACGGCGCGAAGCACGGCTGGACCTACACCCGCTACGCCGACGACCTGACCTTCTCGCGCGCCGACGAGCCCGAGGGCTGCGTGTCGCGCCTGCTCGGCACGGCCGAGGCGATCCTGCGCGACGAGGGCCTGCGCCTGAACCACGACAAGCAGTGCGTCACGCGCCGGGGGCGTCAGCAGCGTGTGACCGGGATCGTGGTCAACGAGGTCGCTGGGCTCCCCCGCCGCGATCTGCGCACGTTCCGCGCCGCCGTGCACCGGGTCACCCGCGACGGGTTCAAGGACGTCCACGAGCGCCAGCGCATGCTCGGCTACGCGAGCTACGTGCGCATGGTCAAGCCGGCCCTCGGCGAGCGCTGGCTCGAGGCGCTGCGCGAGGTGCGCTCGTGAGCCGGCATGCAGCGCTCAGCGCGCTGGGCGAGGCCCTGCGCAGCACCAGCGCCGAAGAGCGGACCAGCGCGCTCCTGGCCCTGCCGCCCGACACCTCGCCCGGGGTGTGGATCGCGGTGCTGATCTCGGACGCTTCGCTTCGGGTGCGCGACGTGGCCACCGAGCGGCTGGCGCAGCGCTCGCAGGAGGCGCAGGAGATCCTGCCCGCGCCCCAGGGGCCGCTCAACGCCAACCGCCGCGAGCGGCTGTTCCAGGCGCTGGGCGAAGACCTGGGCTTCCTCACGATCCTGCTCAGCTACCCCCGCGGGCAGCACATGCTCGGGCTCGTGTCGCTCGAGGCGTGCGCGCTCGAGACCGGGCTCCTGGCCCTGGCCCAGGTGGCCACGCCGCAAGAGCTGCGCCAGCTGCTCGCGCTCCCCGTCGACCTCTCGGGGCGCGGCTTGCCCCTGCTGAGGGCCCTGCCCGGCCGCCCCGAGGGCGAGCGCGCGGCGATCCTCGAGCAGCTCGTGTGGCAGTGTTTGCAGGACCTCGCGCCCGACACCCTCGAGCTCGACCGCGCCCAGGAGGCCATGATCGCGTGGGTCGAGGGGCTGTCGCAGCTCGGGCCCGAGACCCCGGCCTTCGGGGCGTGGCTCGCCCAGGGCGGCGAGCTCCAGCGGGGTCCCGTGACCCACCGCTTCGCGGCGCCAGGCCCCGAGGTCCTGCGCGCGCTGGAGCCGCTGGCGCGCTGCTTCGACCTGCTGTTCGGCAAGGGCTCCGCCACCCCCTGGCGAAGCCCCAGCGAGCTCGAGGCCGAGCTCGCCTCGCCCCTGGCGGAGCTGCGGGTCTTGGCCTGGCAGCGCCTGATCGAGGGCGACCTGGTCGACGCCGACGCCGTGGTGGACGCGCTCGCCCGTGAGACGCCCGGGGTGGTCGTCTCGCTGCTGGCGTCGCTGGAGGGGCGGCTGACGCCCAAGCACTCGGCGACCCTGCGCGGACTGGCGGTGCACCCGCGCGCCGCGGTGCGGGCCCAGCTGGCGCGCGCCCTCGAGAGCCAACCCTTGGTCGCCGCGCTGGTGGCCGCGGGGGTCGACCCGCGCAGCCCCGAGGCGTCGCTGGGGATCCTCGGCGCGCAGCCCGCGGAGCTCGCCGACGCCGCGCTGACCGCCTACCTCGAGGTCGAGCGCGCGCCGGCGCAGGCGGCCCGCGCGCTGGG
>JAGQRJ010000920.1 GCA_020425635.1 Planctomycetota bacterium
ATCCGCTCGAGGCCAGGCCGCCCGCCGACCCACACCCCGGCCTTGGGCCGGCCCATGCGCTGGGAGGCGCCCGCGGCGAGGATCAGCGGCACGACCCCCGCGCCGAGGCTCACTTCGCCGCGCTGGCCTTGCAGCGCAGCGGGGTGTTGGGGCGCAGCAGGCTGCCCTCGGTGCCCGGCAAGAGCGGCTCGCCGAACTGGAGCACCACCTCGCTCGCGTAGGTCCCCGCTGGCAGCGCGCGCAGATCCACCGTGAAGCCCAGGTTCCCCAGCGACCCCGGGACGTCCTCGGGGGGGTCGGGCTCGGCGTCGTCGCGGAGGAACAGGCTGTGGGTGCTGCGCTGCAGGCGCTCGCTGAGGCGCAGCTGCGCGAGGACCGAGCCGCTGTCGGTGCTCGCGCACACCCACTTGGGGAAGCTGGTGTCGAGCTTGTTCCAGTGCTTGCGCCGGGTCGCCCCCGCGCGCAGGCGCTGGCGGTTCTTGTCGGACCACAGCCACACGGTCCCTGCCTGGGGCGCGAAGTCGAGGGAGGTGCGCAGGTTGCTCGGCGCGTCGGCCTCGAGGTCGACCGGGAGCTTGAGGTGCAGCCCGATCTCGACGCGGTCGCCGTAGGCCTTGAGCTCGCACGAGCCCGCCGCGGGGCCCGAGCCGGTGGGCGGAGGCGGCTTCACCCAGTGCCCCCAGATCAGGTAGACCTCCATGTTGAAGCGCACGAGGGCCCGCACCGGGCCGCTGGTCCACGCCAGGGGCGCGCTGCGCACCTCGTCGAAGCGGCGCACGATATCGGTGAACAGGTAGCTCGCGCGCAGCTGGAACTTGGCCTGATCGAGCACGTCGGGGCCGAGGTTGCCGGCCGCGTCGCGGAAGCGCAGGCGGTTGAAGGCGAGCAAGGCCTGGAGCTGGGTCGAGCGGTGCAGCTGCACCCGGTCGGTCGTCCAGCCGAGGAGCTCGCCGGCCTCCCAGTCGAGGGTCACGTAGCGCGCCTCGGCCCGCGGCGGCGGGTCGTCGAAGGCGAGCACGTAGACCCAGGCCTGCCCGCCCTCGGGCGCCTCGAGCGCGAGCTCGATCTCCGCGCTCTGCCCGAGGCGCTGCTGGTCGAGGCGCACGCGGTCGCCGGCGTCGGCGGCGCGGAACACGAGCTCGTCGTTGAGGTCGAAGCGCCCGTCGTCGGTGTCGCTGCGCCGCTCGTCTCCCTGCTCGTAGGCGTAGACGCCGTCGGGGGTGCGCTCGTCGATCTGGAACGGGATCGGCGCGAAGGCGGTGCCCGTGAAGGCGTAGACCCGAATCCGCTCGCACTCGGTGTTGAGCACGCCCTCGAGCTCGGCGCCGCTGAGCACCACGTGGGTGTGTGGCCGCGCGAGGGTCGCCCGCTCCACCTGCGCCCAGCCGGGCGCGGCGCAGAGGAGCGCGAGCAGAGGCGGGAGGAGCTGACGCATGGGCGTCAGTATAGGCGTGACCCTCCCTGGAAGGCGGGGTCTAAACCCCGTTCCCTGGACCCAAGCCGCCCTAAACCCTTTCCTGGAGGGGCAAATCGACCGTGACGCCCAAGGCCGAGCCCGGGAATTTCGCTTGCCGGGCGGGGTGACCGCGGGGACAATCAATCAATCGATTGACACCGACGTGAGGTACCCATGAGCCCCGTGACCTTCGACGCCCCTGCGAGCAGCAGCACCTCCCACGACCCCGCCCGCGAGCGCTTCCTCGCCGCGCTCCCCGCGGAGCCGACCTGGGAGGACCGCCTCGAGGCGCGTAGCCTCCCGCTGACCACGCGCTTCACCCTCGGCTCCCGGATCACCGGGGTCCAGCAGGCCTTCCTCGACGAGCACGGGTTCCTCGTGTTCGCCCAGGTCGCGACCGCGGCCGAGCTCGAGGCCATGGAGGGCGGGATCCGCGACCTCGAGCGCCGCTGGCTGAGCGAGGGCCGCAAGACCGTCTACGGGATCCCGCTCTTCGTCGGCCAGGACCCCGAAGGCAACCCGTTCATTCAGCGCTTCGCGTTCTCGAGCTGCTTCTGCCCCGAGATCCGCGCCTTCGTGCGCAGCGAGCGCCTGCTCCCGGTGCGCAGCGTGATCGGGCTCAACACCCGCGTCGGCGACGAAGAGCGCGACGGCGTGGTCTTCAACCGCAACCTCAACGTGCCCGGCTCGGTCTACACCGGCGTCGCCTGGCACACCGACGCCCTGCGCGACGTGTTCTACATGCGCACCCCGCAGCGGCAGCTCAACGTCGGCCTGCACTTCGACCGGATCAAGAAGGAAGACGGCGGGCTGCGCCTGCTGCCCGGCACCCACCGCCAGGGGCTGTGGTCCATGTGCACGACCATGCCGCACTTCGTCTCGCAGAAGGACTACGCCAACGAGGTCGCGGTCGAGACCGAGCCCGGCGACCTCACCGTGCACGACGGCCGCATGTGGCACCGCGTGGTCCCCTCGCCGCACATGGGCTGGCGCAGCCTGCGCCGGAGCATGTACGTGCCCTACCTCACCGACGAGTATTCGCCCAAGAGCCCCGACAGCCCGACCCCGGCCTACCACCACCTCTTCGTGCGCGTGCGCAAGGCCCAGGGCGCGCTGAGCAAGCTCGGCGCGAAGCTGCGCCGCCGGCGCGGGTAGCGGGCTAGCCCGCTTCGGCCACGAAGCGGGCCACGTGGCGCGAGACGGTGTAGATCGAGATCTGCGGCGGGACCCCGATCGAGGTCGGGAACACGCTCCCGTCGCAGACGAAGAGCCCCTTGACCGCGTGGTGCTCGCCGCGGGAGTCGACCACCCCGCGGCGCGGGTCGTCGGACATGGGCAAGGTCCCCATGGGGTGCACCGCGGTCAGCGGGAGCTCGTAGGGGGGCGCGCCGCGCGCGTCGACCTGCCCGAGCTGACCGGGGTCGGTCAGGGTCAGCGGGTCGTTCTCGTAGTTGACGACGACCTCCCGCGCCCCGGCCGCGAGCAGGATCCGCGCCCCCTCGCGCAGCCCGAGGGTGAGCTGGGCCTGATCCGCCGGCGAGAGCGCGTAGTCGATCTGGATCCGCCCGGCCTTGGTCACCCGCACTCGGCCCGGTGACTCGTCGTGGACCACCGCGGTCAGCGCGGCCATGTGGCGGTACTTGGCCATGACCGCCGCGTGGCGCTCGCCGAAGCCCGGGGTCATGACCGCGGTCGCGATCGGGTGCGCGAACACCGGCACCAGCCACACCCGCTTCTCGCTGCCGGGGTGGAACTCGAGGAACTCGGTGCACTCGTAGGTCTGGGGCACGCCGCGCCAGCCGTCGACCGGCTGGTCGAAGACCCCCGCGACGGCGCCCGCGGGGTGCACGAACAGGTTGCGCCCGGTGCGCCCCGAGGGGTCGGGGAGGCCGCTCTGGATCGCGAGCGCCGCGGAGCCGACCGCGCTCCCGCCGAGGCACACGGCCCCCGCGCGCACCCGCAGCGGCGCGAAGGGGCGCCCCGCCTCGTCGAGCAGCGAGCCCGAGACCCCGACCGCGCGCCCGCGGCGGGTGAGCACGCGCTCGACCCGCGCGTCGGCGTAGACCCGCGCCCCGCCCGCCACCGCCTTGGGCAGCAGGACCTTGAGCGCGTTCTGCTTGCCGTCGAAGGGGCAACCCATGATGCAGTAGCCCGACTTCATGCAGCCCACGCGGTTGTGGCTCGTGTAGTCGCTCGCGTAGCCGAGCACGTCGCAGCCGACCTTGAACAGGCGGTTGTTCTCGTTGAGGTAGCCCGCGTCGACCTTCTGCACCGAGAGCTCGGCCTCGGTCGCGGCGTAGTCCGGCGCCAGCGACTCGGGGCTCAGGCGCGCGGCGCCGAGGTCACGGGCCCAGTGGCGCAGCACCTCGTCGGGGGTCCGCTTGCACAGACACAGGTTGTGCACGGTGCTCCCGCCCACCCCGCGCCCCTGCACGATCCGCACCTGCTGGTCGGCGGTGGCGCGCGCCCCGCGCTCCTGCATGAGCAGCTCGAGCATGTCGGCTTCGCGCATGCTGAAGTCGACGGCGGTCGAGTGCGCGCCCATTTCCAAGCCCACGACGTCGACCCCGCGCGCCGCGAGCTCGCGGAGCATCATGGCGCCCCCCGCCCCGGTGCCGACCACCACCACGTCGGCGCGCAGGTCGAGCCCGCCGCGGAGGGTCCTCCCGGCGACGATCACCGCGGGCCCCTCAGCGGGTGCTCCGGCGGCCCCCCGTAGCTGCAGTGGGCCCAGGCGCGCGGGTCGCGATAGGCCCCCATGAACACGATCGACTTCAACCCGCCGTAGCCCTGACGCAGGAGCGCGCGCTCGCTGGCCCGCCAGCGCTCGAGGTAAGCCGAGCGCGCCTCGAGCCCCAGGCGCGTCGCCCGCGACCAGCCCGCCCCCAAGAGCGGCGGGGCGTGCTCGAACAGGTGCAGGAGCGCCTTGACCTCGCGCCGCAACCAGCTCGACTGGCGCGCGACGTAGCCGTCGCCCCAGCGCGCCGCCTCGTGCGCCAGCTCGGGGTCGAGCCCCTGGAGGATCACCTCGCCGGCCGCGAGGAGCACGGCAAACTCCTTGGGCGAGAGCGCGCGGAGCGCGTCGCCCGCAGGCGCCGCGTAGCCCGAACTCTGGTGCAGCGTCAGCCCACCCAACCCGAGGGCCACCCCGGCCACGCCCGCCCGCGCCAAGAGCCGCCGCCGCGTAAAGCCAGCCGCTTCCGGAGCGGGCTCCGCGGCGTCTGCACTTGGGTCGTTGGGGCTGACGAGCATGGCTCCAGGGTAACCGCCCCGGCCCAAGGTCCAGCCCCGAGGGGTGTCCGACCCGAGTGCTAGCGTGAGCCTTCTCGAGGGGAGCGCGCGAGGCGCACACCTTTCCCTTCCCTCCACCCAATTCCGCCTTACGCCCCGCGAGAGAAGCCATGCAACCACTCCGGATCTACGTCTGCGGCGCCCACAGCACGGGCAAGACCACCCTCGCCCGGCACCTCGCGCGGGAGTTCGACCTGCCGCTGATCAACGAGGTCGCGCGGCAGGTGATCGCGGAAATGGAGCTCAGCTTCGAGAGCCTGCGGGTCGACCTCGACCGCGCCCTCGACTACCAACGCAAGGTGTTCCAGCGCCAGCTCGACGTCGAGGAGCGCTACCCCGGGGGCTTCGTCAGCGATCGCTCCTTCGACAACATCGCCTACGCCGCCCGCCACTGCACGACGATCAGCGGGATCCTCGACGACCGCGCCGAGGAGTACTTCAAGAACGTGCGCCAGCACAGCCTCGTGTTCTACGTGCGCCCGCAGCGCGAGTGCATGGTCAACGACGGCTTCCGCGAGAACGTGGCCTGGGACGAGATCAACCGGATCGACGGCATGCTCGACTTCATCTTCACCTGGCAGCGGATCCCCTGCATTGGGATCTCCGAGCTGAACATGAAGGACCGCGTGCGCACCGCGACGGCGGCCGTGCGCCTCTACAAGGCCGCGCGCATGCAGGTGCCCACCGCGTCGACCCTCAGCACGACCCCCTCCAACGGCCGCACGACCTACGCGCGCGCCGGGGCGGTCAACGGGAGCGTGGGCCAGACCAACGGGAACGGCAACGGCCAGGCCAACGGCGCCCGCGCCGGCGCCGCTCCGCTGTAGCCCCGAGGGGCGAGCGCTGACCGACCCCGCCCCGCTCCTGCTCGGAATCCCGAGCTACGCCGCGCTCACCGCCAAGCTCGCGGCCGCCACGGGCTGGGAGCAGGCCGAGGTCGAGCGCCGGACCTTCTCCGACGGCGAGACCTACCAGCGGATCCAGACCTCCCTCCGCGAGCGCGAGGTCGTCCTCGTCGCCGGCACGCCCTGCGATCGAGACACCCTGCTCGCCTACGACCTCGCCAGCGCCGCGGTGCGCTGGGGCGCGCGCCGCCTGACCTGGGTCGTGCCCTACTTCGGCTACCAGACCATGGAGCGCGCCGTGCGCCCGCAGGAGTCGGTGGTCGCCAAAGCTCGCGCGCGCCTGATCTCCTCGATCCCGGCCGCGCCCGAGGGCAACCGCGTGGTGCTCGTCGACCTGCACGCCGCAGGGATCGCCTACTACTTCGAAGGCAGCACCCCGGCCTTCCACGTCTACGGCAAGTCCCTCGTGTTCGAGGCGGCCCGCGCCTTCGCCGGGAGCGACCCCTTCGTGCTCGCGGCCCCCGACGCCGGCCGCGCCAAGTGGGTCCAGTCCCTGGCCGACGACCTCCAGGTGCCCGCCTCCTTCGCCAGCAAGCGCCGCGACGCCGGCGGCGGCACCCGGGTCACCGGCCTCGACGCCGACGTCCGCGGGCAGACCGTGGTGATCTACGACGACATGATCCGCTCGGGCTCGACCCTGCTCGGCGCCGCCCGCGCCTTCCGCGACGCCGGCGCCAGCCGCTGCTTCGCGGTCACCACCCACCTCGTGCTCCCGCCGGGCGCCCGCGAAGCGCTGTTCGCCGACGGCCTGCTCGCAGGGGTCGCGGGCAGCGACACACACCCGCGCGCCGAGTCGGTCACGGACGATCCGCGCTTCACGGTGCGCTCGATCGCCCCGGTGCTCGGGCGCTGGTTGCAGCAGGGCTAGCCCGCACTCCCGCGAGGCCGGAGCCGGGCCTACTTGCGGCCGAAGCGACGCTTCTTGCCGAGCTCGGCCAGGCGCTTGGTGTCGACCTTCTTGCTCAGGCCCTTCTTGCCCTTGCCGGCGACCTTGCCCTTGTCCGAGACGGACTTGCCCTTGCCCGAGGCGGCCTTCTCCTTGCCGGAGACGGCCTTGCCCTTGCCGGACGCCTTGCCCTTGGCGGCGCCGAGCTTCTTCGAGGGGGCCTTCTTGGCCTTGCCGCGAGCGCGGGCCGGCGGCGTGTCCTTCTTGCGCCCGAACAGGCCGAACAGGCCCTTCTTCTTGGGCGCAGGGGCTGGCTCGGGCTCGGGCTCGTCGGCCGAGGCCTCGGCCTCTTCGTCGTCCTCGTCCGAGTCGAGGTCGTCGAGCCCGTCGTCCTCGTCGTCGTCGAGGTCCGCGTCCGCCTCGTCCTCGTCGTCCTCGTCGAGGTCCGCGTCCGCCTCGTCCTCGTCGTCCTCGTCGAGGTCCGCGTCCGCCTCGTCCTCGTCGTCCTCGTCGAGGTCCGCGTCCGCCTCGTCTTCGTCGTCCTCGTCGTCGTCCTCGGACTCGAGGTCCTCGAGGCCGTCGTCTTCGGACTCGAGGTCGTCGAGGTCGTCGTCGTCTGCCTCCAGGTCGTCGAGCCCGGACCCCGAGGCGGGGTCGCCAACGACCTCGTTCGCGGAGTCGGCGGTCGAGTCCTCGATGCCGTCGAGGTCGTCGAGGTCGTCGAGGTCGTCGCTGAGCCCCACGGGCGGGGCCTTGGAGTCGACGCCCTCGTCGTCGTCGAGGTCGTCGAGGTCGTCGTCGAGGTTGTCCGAGTCCTCGAGGGGCTTCGACTGACGGCTGGCGCGCCCGGACTTGGGGTTCGACTGCAGGTCCTCGTCCGACAGGTCGTCCATGTCGAGGCCGTCGAGGTCGTCGAGGCCGTCGAGGTCTCCGCTGCGGGCCGCGAGGTCGGCGGCGGCGTCGTCGTCGAGGTCGGCGTCGTCGATCTCACCGACCGCCGAGTCGCTGGCGAGCGTCTCCTCTTCGTCGACCTCGGCGGTGTCGTCGACCTCGACGTCGTCCGCGTCGACCTGGTCCACGATCCCCGAGAGGGCCTCGAGCTCCTCCAGCGACTGCGGGTCGCCGTCGTTGAGCTCGTCGAGGTCGTTGTCGCTGAGGAACTCCGGGTTCTCGAGCTCTTGCATGTCCTCGGCCAGCGAGTCGTCGCTCGCCTCCGCAGACGGCGCGGCCTTGCCCTTGCCGCGCGACGGCTTCGTCTTGCGCTTCTTGCGCTTCTCGCGCAGGCCCTCGATCGCGCGCAGGATCGCGCGGTCCTCGCGGGAGTTTATGTAGCCCTTCTGGATCAGGATCTTGTTGATCCGGGTCAGCTTGCGGTTCTTGACGTGCTGACGCTTCTGCTCGCGCAGCGCCTCGTCGACCCACTTCTTCTCGCAGATGTCGCTCTGGACCGCGATCTTGCCGTAGAAGCGGTCGGCCTTGCGCACGAGGTAGTAGAAGATCGCGTAGCGCAGCCCCTTGAGCTGCTTGCCGCGAATGATCCCCATGTCGAGCAGCACGCGCTCGAGGGAGGGCTTCTTGCCCTTGCTCGAGACGATCTCTCCCTGCAGGTCGAGGGCTTCGTCGAGCTGGTCCTCGTCGACCATGTTGTGCTGGAGCACGATCCGCGAAATGATGTCGTTGAGCGATTCGGTCTGGGACACGGAACGCCCTCCCAAGCTCAGGTGACCACGACCCCGCGGGGCCTGTCAAGTTGGGCTGCGACTTGCGCCCGTTAAACCCTCTGCCCACCAGCCGTCACGCACTGCGTCGTACCGGATCGCCCCGGGAAGTTCGTTGACCCGGCTTCTCCGGTCTTTGTACCCTCTCCTCCTTGGGGGTCGACATGCAGCGACGTTTGCTCGCCACCGCGCTGGTGGCCACGGTCGTGTTCGGCGCGCACTACCGCGCCTCGGGCTACGCGATCGAAGTCCACAAGGACTTCTACGACCACGCCTACGGCGGGCGCAGCGACAGCCAGCAGGTGACCCCGGCGACCGACGCCGACCTCGCCAGCTTCCGCGGCTTCCTCTACGCCCGCGCCGCCAAGCACGCCGCCTTCAAGGCGCGCTGGCCGACCCCAGAGTCCTTCGACGCAGCGGCCTTCAAGGAGTTCCTCGCGCTGAACCCGGCCCAGCGGGTGGTCGGGATCGACTTCGTCCCCGCCGACCGGGCCACCGATCGCCGCACCGTGATCCGCGAGGGCTCGGTCGACCCCGACAACGACCACCGCAACCAGGACCGCATGTTCCTCGCCGGCGAGCGGGTGGAGCTCGACCCCTTCGGGCGCGCCGTGCCCTACGACCCGCGCACGGTGTGGTTCGGCGGGCTGACCGGCACCCCGAGCCAGTTCGACGCCCACGGCGCCATGCTCCGCGAGGGCAAGAAGGGCGCCGGGTTCTTGACCGCGCTCCGCCACCCCGAGCAGTTCGCGCGCCCGGCGGCGGTGCTCGGCTCGGCGCCCGAGTTCTCCGAGACCTACTCCAGCCTGGCCATGATCGCCAAGCTCTGGGGCGGGGCAGGGAGCGAGTGGCTGACCCTCGAGTACGCCGGCAACTGCATGCACGGCCTCGAGGACCTCGGCAACCAGATCCACTGCACCCTGATCGGCACCCCGCGCTTCTTCCTCGACGCGAAGCTCGTGCAGTGGAAGTCCAAGCTCAAGCGGCTGTTCAAGCGCAGCGAGCGCTTCGAGCTCGACCCGAGCTTCCGCCCGCCGGCGAGCCTCACGACCCAGCAGGTCCTCGACGCCATGGCCCTGATCGACCAGGACCGCGAAGACGAGGTCGACCCCCAGGTGCTCTACGCCCTGGGCAAGGAGCCGAGCGGGGTCCCCAGCGACACCGAGCTCGGGATCCTGATCATTGGCAACCACCACCGCCTGCTCGAGGACTTCGTCCAGGATCAGTACCTCGCCGCGCGGGAGCTCATGCGCCAGGGCCACGAAGACCAGATCTCGCCCGAGATCCGCGGGGTGATCGAGCGCGCCCGGCGCGGCGACGCCGGCTTCGAGACCCACTGCCGCAAGGCCCTGGCCGAGGGCGGGCTGAGCACCCGCGCCGCCGGCGACACCGCGTTCACCCAGCGCCTGGCCGAGGTCATGGTCGAGCACTCCGCGCCCGAGGCCAAGCCGATCTACGAGGCGATCCGCAAGATCTCGAAGAAGGAGCTCAAGCGCGGCGGGGTCTACGACAAGGACAAGCTCGGGCACGACCCCCTCGACTTCGTGACCCAGCGCGAGGGCAAGCACGTGGAGCGGATCTGGGACTACACCGGGCGCGCCTTCGCCCGGGTGACCTCGATCCTGCGCCTGTGGGACGAGACCTTCCAGGCCGAGACCCAGGGCGTGACCCCCGGGAGCCCCGAGGCCCTGGCGCGGGCCCAGGCGATCGTCGACCGCCTGGTCGGCGCGCGGCTCGCCTACCTCGACGAGGCCAAGGCCCGCCGCGACACCTACCTCGCCGAGAAGCGCGCCGAGTGGGAGGCCGAGCACGGGCCCAGCTCCGCCGCCGTGGGGCTGATCGAGCGCGTCCAGGGCGAGTGAGCGCGCGCGCGCGCGGCCGCAGGAGGCCCGAGCAGGGTCCCTAGGATTGACGGACGCGCTCCGGGAGCCGAGGATCAAGGCTGAGGAGTCTCCGTGGAGCCGACCCCACCGTCCAGCCCCGACCCCGGCCGCGCGCCGCTCCCCGGCGAGCCCGCGCCCGGGGCGTCGCAGCAGCCCGCGCCGAACCCGCAGCTCCCGCCGGGGTTCCAGCCGCAGCCCGGGCTCCTCGCCCGGCTGTGGGCGATCAAGGCCGCCCTGCTCCTGTTCGCGGCCATGCTGCTCAACTTCTACGGGATCTACAAAGAGATCGGCAAGCTGCTGATCCAGCCCACCCAGCGGAACGTGGCGATCCTGGCCGAGCACGGGCTCTTCGTGCGGGCCATGGTCCACGACGGGGAGTGGTGGCGACACTTCACCGCGCTGGTCACGCCCACCGGCGCGATCGACCTCTTGATCTGCGCCTGGATCTTCTGGTCGCTGGGGCCCATGGTCGAGCGCCTGCTCGGGACCCTGCGCTTCTTGACCCTGTTCCTGCTGGCCGGCGCCGGCGGGATCGCCCTCGCGGAGGTCTTCGCCCCCGGGAGCCTGCGCTGGTCGGGGCCCTGGGTCGGCCTCTACTGCGTCTTCGGCGCCCTGCCAGGCATGGTGTTCGGCGACACCTTCTCCCTCGGCAAGACCCTGCGCCACCCGGGCACGCGGAGCTGCGCGTTCTGGGTCGTGCTCGGCCTGGTGTTCGCGTACATCAGCGAGACCGAGCTCAAGGGCAGCAGCGGGTTCTACGACTGGCAAGCCCAGCTCGGAGGCATGGCCCTCGGGGTGCTCCTCGGCTTCGCGCTGACCGCGATCACCAGCCGGCCCGCGATCGGGATCCCCGCGAGCCTGGTCAGCGTGGGCGGCTGCGTGGGCCTGATCGTGGCCTCCTCCCTCGGGATCCACGTCGATCGCACGCCGTCTGCGGGGCCCGCCGACGGCCCGACCCGCGAGCGCGACCCCGACGAGAAGCTGCTCGAGACCCGCGACGACGTGCTCAGCGCCGAGGAGCAGCAGCTCCAGGAGATCAACGCCTTCCTCGACCGCTGGGGGCCGCTGCCCATGCCCATGCTCCAGCCCCCCGACGACCAGGAGATCGAACGGGCCGACGCCTACCTCGAGAAGCTCGACGACCTGGCCCTGGGCACCAACGAGCTGGTCGACGAGCTCGACCCGGCGCGGGTCCGGCTCTTGATCCTGCTCGCGCGCTACAGCGTCGCGACCCAGCGCGCCGAGGAATACACGATCATGCAGAGCAACTCCCCGCGCAGCCAAGCGCTGGCGGGGGCGGCCTTCGTGGCCCAGGGCGGCGGCAAACTCCACGACGCGGCGAACTACCTGAGCAAGGCCGTCGAAGGCGAGGGCCTCGCCACCGAGTGGCCCGAGGCCGTGTTCATGCTCGGCTACGCCCTCGACGGGCTCCACGAAGACGTGCCCGCGGGGTCGCAGTACCAGCGCTTTTTGCGCCTGGTCACCGAGGGCGACCGCGACGTGGGCAACCTCCCGCACCGGCTGCCCATGATCGAAATGGCCCGCGACTACCTCGGGCGGTAGTCGTCGCGCCGCCTCAATCCAGCGCGCCCTCGACCAGCACGGCGCGCACGGGCGAGGCGTCGCAGCCGGCGAGCTTGAGCGGCAGCGCGAGGAGGGTGTAGCGCCCGGGCGAGACCGCGTCGAGCACGACCCCTTCCAGGTTCGCCATGCCCGTGCGGTAGAGCGCCTGGTGGCTCTCGAGGGCCTTGCTCGCGAAGGGGTCCACCGAGGGGGTGTCGATCCCGACCAGCACGCAGCCGCCCGCGTGCAGGCGCTCGACGAGCTCGGGGCTGAGGCTGTTGAAGTCCTCGTTGAAGGCGTCGGGGTCGGGGAAGCTCCCGGTCTTGAACAGCACCCGCGGCGCGAGGGCCTGGGCGCCGAGGGCGGCGTCGAGGTGCTCCGGCAGGATCCGCGCCCCGCGCGGGAGGCGGACCTCGAGCACCTGACACGGCCCGCAGTAGGGCTCGAGGGGCTGCGCGTCGATCGCGCGGCCGTCGACGTGGTAGTGCGAGGGCGCGTCGGCGTGCGCGCCCACGTGCACCGTGCTCCGGATCGCGCTCAGCTCGAGGGTGTCGCCCGCGGCGAGGCTCAGGGCGACCTGGCGCTCGAAGGGCACGTCGCCGGGCCACACCGCTGTCACCGGGCTCACCCGCGGAGAAATGTCGATCAAGCGCCCCACGCCGCCTCCCGGCGTTCAGTGTAGCGGGCTGTCTCACCCTTGTGACGCGACCCCGCCCTGTCGCGTCCGTGGGACCGGGCTGCCTCGTAACTCCCGTAATCACGGTTCCCCGCGAGCGGCACGAAGGGTGCAGAAGGACCCTCGGCAAACCACGAAGAAGAGGACGCCAGCATGTGCACTCACGACCAACGCGCGCTGTTCGCCGCCACCCACACCGCCCCCAAGCCGGAGGAGTGTGAGGAGCTGCACCAGGAAATGGACCAAGCCTCGACCAAGACGGCGCTGATCCTGGTCGCCGGAATCCTGGTCTTGGCCCCGCTCCTCGGCTTCGCGATCGGCGGGCCCTGGTTCGGCTTCCTCTGGTCGGCGTTCAGCTTCGTCTACCTGTGCTTCATCGCGGTCCCCTTCATGGTCGCCGCGCAGCACGACGCCCGCGAAGACGCCCGCAAGGCGCACCTGGCCTAGCAAGCCAAACACCCCCTTCGCTCGCAGCCCGCGCGCCGCGCGGCGGCGGGCGATCCCTTCACCTAGCAATGAGCCAAGGCTCGCGGCCGCGCTCCCCACAAGCGCGGCCGCCGGTCTGTACGCGGTAGGTAGGTAGTACATGAAGCGGCCGCGCCCCTCGGCGCGGCCGCTGCGAGCCCTCGAGGCGGCGTCGCTTACTCGCCGGGGGGCTGCATGCCGAGGCGGAGCATCAGCAGGCGCTTCTGGCTCTGGAAGTAGTTGCGCGAGTTCTCCGGCGCGTTGACCGGCGAGATCGTCGGGCGCAGCTCGTCGCCGGGGAAGGCGAGCTTGGCCTCCTTGTAGAGGCGCAGCGACCACTCCCGAACCGTGCCGAGGAAGCTCGAGACGCACTGATCGCTGTGCGAGTTCGCGTTGTCGAGCTTGCAAATGTAGCCGTTGAGGAAGGTCTGGTGCTCGTTGTAGGCCTCGGCCATGGGGGTGAAGAGCTTGTCCACGACCCAGGTCTGATACTCCTTGGGCTTGAGGTTGCCGTTGGCGTAGGCGAACTCGGTGTCGCGGGAGATCTTGTCGGCCTCCTTCTCGTCCTTGGCCAGGCCCGCCTTGAGCAGGTAAGCGAGGTACTTGTCCTGCTCGACCTGGGAGCGCCCGGGCTGCTTGTAGAACACCTTGGCCGCGCCCGCGAAGCCGCGCTCGAACACCGCCCACAGCTCCTCGACCTTGGTCGCGAGCTTCATGTACTCCTGCTGGATCTGCTGGGTCTGGTCGGCGATCTCCTGCTGGGTGCCGACCACGAGCACGTTGTGCCGCTGCACGCGCGAGAGCGCCTCACGCTTCTTCTCGTTGACGCCGCGCAAGAACTTGCGCGCGATCGAGCGGCTCTGCTTCGAGAGCTCGAACACGAGGTCGGCCTCGTAGGCGCCGTAGAACACCTTCTTGGTGTAGGGGCCGAAGGTCGCCTTCCACTTACCCCCCTCGACCGAGACCCGACGGCTGTCGAAGGTGTCGCCGTTGTACTGGAGCAGGATCGTGAGCGAGAAGCGATCGGGGAGCAGGCTCGCGCTGCCGGCGAGCTCGAAGCGGTTCTCCACGAACTCGAAGCGCGAGTAGCTGAAGGAGTCGAGGACCTCGTTCTCGACGTCCTGCGCCCCGCCGCCGCCCTCCGAGCTGCCCTCCTGGTCCTTGTACTTGTCCTCCCAGGCCTTGGCCTCGAGCACCGCGAAGGCCGTCTCGACCTTGCCGTCCTTGGTCTTGACCACGAGCTTGCCCTTGGCCGGCTTGACGTCGGCCGGGATCCGCACCGTGACGTATTCCGGGTGCACCGCGAGCAAGGGGAACTCGGTGCCCTTGAAGGTCACCTCCACCCCTTGCTGGAAGATGTTGTCCTCCTTCTCGAGGACCCGGTTCACGAACCCGCTGCCCTTGATCAGCACGTAGCCGCCAGGAGGGGCCTCATTGATCACCTGCCCGGCGATCTCGAGCTCCTTGATCTGGGGCGCCGCGCTGGCGACCGCGGGGAGCAAGAGCGCGGCGCAGGCCGCGGCGAGGGAGCTCCGAATCATTACTGGTTGACCCTTTCCTTGAGGAGGACCCGCGCGTTGGGCAGGAAGTAGATCGCGCTCACGTCGTCGAGCACGGGCGAGGCGACCGGGATCCCTTGCGAGTTGCGCGCCGGAGAGATCTTGACCCGATACACCAGCGTGTCGCCGCGGGCGAGCTTGACCGGCACCCCCTGGTCGTCGACGAACTGGAACCCGTTGGCCGAGTTCGGCCCGAGGTCGAAGAGCGCCTGCCAGTTGGGGTAGGTCTCGGGGCCGCCGCCGTTGCGCCGAATCTCCGCCTGCACCAGGATCGAGCCCCGCTGGCCCGTGTTGAGCACCTCGCCCGCGTAGTGGGTCGGGAGGTAGGCGGTGAAGTTCAGCCCGCCGAGGGTGATCTCGTCGGTGTTGACCGGGAAGGCCGAGGAGAGGTCGATCTCGTTGACCCAGTCGCCCTCCTCTTCGTAGCGCGCCGCCTGGTCGTCGGCCGGCTCGAGCTGGGTGCCGCCGAAGAAGCGGACCTCGTCGATCGTGCCGTTGGCCGGGAGGATCGCGTCTTGCTCGTGCTTGAACAAGCCGCCCGCCACCGCCTGGTTGCGCGACACGCCGCCGATCACGATCTGGTCCTTGGGCCGCAGCTCGTCTTCGTACTGCGGCTGCGACATGCTGCTCCCGCTGGGCGGGTTGCTCGGGCCGGTGCGGTTGTTGAGGCGCACGAAGCTCGGCAGCTTCTTGTCGGCCGGGAGGGCGCCAGCGGGCAGGTCCGGCGGCGGGGTCCCCGCGGCGGCGACGTAGTCGTCGTAGTTGAGCGGGATCTGGGTCGGGTCAGCCGGGTTGGGGAAGAAGGGCTCGTAGCGCCGGTTGGCGTCGGCCGCGGCCCCAGGCCACTGACGGTGCACGAGCACGCCCGCCTGGACGCGCTGACCGTCGAGCCACACCTTGATCCGCTGCTGGTCGTCGGCCAGCTCGTCGTCCCAGGTGAAGGCGATGTGGTGCCACTCGCGCGCGCGCCAGGTCTTGAGCTGCTGGAACGGGACCCAGAGCTCGGTGCGCGCGACCTGAATGTTCTCGAAGGGCGTGCCGACCACCGAGAGCAGCTCCTTCGGCGGCCAGACGTACTGAATGTTCTGGGCCGCGTTTTGGAAGTACTGGCTGAAGGTGATCGGGTTGCCGGTCACCGGGTCGGCGAGCAGCGGCTCCTCCTGCGGGTCGTTGGTCGGGCCGACGACCTCGTAGAACATGCGCGTGATCCGCAGGTCACCCGAGGTGTTGCGGACCACGAACATTTGCGTGCCGCGGGTCCACGAGCCCGGCTGGTTGGTGGCCTGCAGGCCGGCCGGGTTCTGGGTCACGTGCGACACGCTCAGCAGGCCGCAGTAGCGCGAGTCGGGCTGAGAGCCGCCCGCGGTCACCGTGCCCTGGCTGTCGCGGATCGCCCAGTCGAACTCGGGCTTGTACCAGAACTCCACGCCGCCCTTGGGGGTCGGGGCCACGTTGCCGCCCTCGGCGATCCGCAGGAAGCTGTCGCCGCGGAAGCGGCCGTCGGGGTTGGGGTCGAGCGCCTGGCTGTTCTTGTCGGACGCGCGATACCAGAGCTCGGTGCGGCGCAGCTCGCTGTTGAGGTAGCCCTGGGGGGTGAGCACGTCGAAGCGCCACACCAAGGGCTCGGTGCCGGTGCGCACGAGGTTGCTCACGCCGCTGGTCGCGCTGCCGAAGGGCCAGCACCAGCCGTTGGGGATGTTCTGCCGCCCCTTGAGCGGCACGCCGTAGCCCGCCTGGTTGACCGGCGCGGCGCCCGAGGTGTCGGCGATCAGCGCGTCGCGGTGGAAGGCGTCGCCGGCGGTGGGGTTGGTGAGCTTGCGCTGATCGAACAGGATCTCCATGGTCGGAGGCCCCATGTCGAGCACGCGGCTGTCGAAGGCGTTGTCCTTGATTCGCGTCGCGACCTCGAGGTAGCCGTCGTATTCGCTGGCGTGGTTGTAGCCCCCGCCTCCGCCCTCGTCGAGGATCTGCTGCATCTGCGCGGGGGACACGGGCAGCGCGGTCGGATCCCAGTAGGCCTTGGCCACGGGGAAGCTGTCGAGGGCGATCCGGTCGTTGAGGTACTTCGCGCCCCAGCGCACGAAGTCGCGCTGGGAGGTGTGGGTCACGGTGTCGTAGAGCTGGAGGATCCCGCGCACCTTGGCCTGCGCGTACATGATCTTCTCGGTGCCCTGGGTCGGGTCCGCCGGGGGCGCGCCGAGCACCTCGCCGAGGGCCACGATCTCGAACACGCCCTTGGAGGCGAAGCACCACTCGCTGGTCTGGAAGCGCGGCATTTCGGTGCCCGCGCCGGGGTTCGCCGGGTTCGAGGGGAACAGCAGCCCGCCCTTGTCGATCTCCATGTAGAGCGCGTCGTCGGGGTTCCAACTCGAGAGCCGGGCGTTGGGGTTGAAGTTGGCCTTGATCAACGAGCGCACGGCGTTGAAGAACCAGGGCCGGAAGCGCGGGTGGTTGCGCACGTCGGCCGGCGACGGGCTCGCGCTGAGCAGGTCGTGGTTCAGGCGGAACATGGGCAGCGCGGGGTCGTCGGGCCGGGGGAACTGGTAGACGCCGTCGGGGTCACGCAGCGAGGTGATCAGGCCGTCGGTGATCGAGCGGTCGACCCACTCCTCCCACTCCTGGAAGTTGCGGAAGGGCTGGTTGCGCACCTGCTGGTGGATCATGTCGGCCAGCGCCAGCGCGCCGTGGATCTTGGGCGGGTCGGCCGGCGCCGTGCCCGGCTGGAAGCCGAAGGGGGCGAAGTAGACGAGCACGGGGACGGTCCCGTATTCGGTCTCTTCCTTCATGCCCGAGGCCGCGTCGACGAAGATCGTGCCCGCGTCGATGTCCTGCAGGCGCTGGTCGCGGGTGGCGTAGTCGCCGGTGTAGAGGAAGATCCCGCGCCCGGCGATCCCGGCCAGGTTGGCCGCGAGGACCTCCTTGGTCGCGAGGTTGACGTTGATCGGGCTGCGCTTGCCGGTGTCGACGACGTCCGACCAGGCCTTCATGGTCTGCAGGTTGCCCGAGGGGCCGAGCAGGGTCTGCGCCTTGGCGCTCACGGTGTTCGGGTCGAACCAGCTCTTGGTGGTCACGTAGTCGCGCAGGAGGATGAAGTCCTCCTCGGTCTCGAGGACCTCGGTCAGCTCGGTCTTGGAGTTGAAGCGCTTGCCCTCGCGGCTCTCGCGGAAGGCGTAGATCGCCTCCCCGCCGCGCTTGGCGTTGGGGTCGCCCTTGGGAAAGCGCGCCTGGAGGATCGGGTTGCGCCCGTTGGACGAGGTGCCGGCGAGCACGCGCCGCGAGATCGCGACGCCGAGCGCGTCGAGCCAGCGCACGTAGCCGTGGTCGACGTCGTTGACCACGTCGTAGACGCTGTTGAGGTTGAACTGCGTCTGGGCGTCGATCACCTTGATCTTGTAGCGGTCTTCGCCGTTGGTGTAGGTCTGGCCGAGGATCTCGAGCCCGCCGGCGAAGCTGGCCCGCCGGGCCGGGTCGTAGCCGGGATCGCCGGGGCGGGCTGCGAGGGAGTCCTCGAGGGGCAGCCCGTAGTTGCCGTCGGCGTAAATGTGCGGGGCGTTGGGGTCCGAGTAGGCCTCGGTGCCCGCCAGGCGCCGCATGAGGGCCATGCCGGTCTCGAGCCCACCCTCGGCGATCAGCCGCGCGCGCACGGTGTCGACGTAGTTCTTCGACGCCGCGCGCTCGAGGCGCATGAGCGACACGAAGGTGATCGCCAGCACGCTCAACAGGGTCAAGATCCCCAGCGCGACGATCAGCATGGATCCGCGTTCGTTGTCCTGCCGCATTCAGATCTCCTCTGCCGGGCCCTCGAGCCCCCTCGGTCGCTTCACGTGGCGTGACGCCTCAGACCGAGCGGGTGGCCAGCCTATCAAACATTCCCTCAGCCCCCGAACCGAGACTTAGCCCTTCGATTTTGTTCAAGCCCTTGCGCAGCAACGGGATACCGCCCCACGGGCGGCCCTTCGCGAGGATAAGCTCTTTGCGCTGAGGGCCTTAACTGCGGGCGACGCGGCGCCAGTAGCTGCGCGGGGCCTGCTCCGCGGTCAGCAAGACCCCCCGGGCCAGGTCGACCGCCTCGTAGCGGAAGTCGATCCGCCGGACCCCGATCCCGGCGAGCTCCTTCTCGATCTCGCGCTTGCCGAACGCGGCCAGGGCGTCCTCGGACCCGACGACCAGCACCTGCTGGAGCAGCGCGCGACGCTCTCCTGGAGGCAGGGGCTTGAGCAGGCAACGCAGGGAGACCGCGAGCTCGCGCGCTTCGCGTCCGGGGATCCGGCGCACCGAGTCCTCCTGGTCGCCCACGCCGAGGTGGCTGCGCTCGGCGTCGAGCACGATCAACGGCGCCCGCGCCGAGACCCCGCCGCCGAGCCCCTTGCGCGCGGCGTCGAGGGCGGGGACGACGAGCACCCGGTGGAAGCCCGCCTCGCGCGCCTCGCGGCGCAGGTCGAACTCGAACTCCGGGGTCACCCCGACCGCGAACGAGAACGCGCCGCGCAGCTCGGTCCCGGGCTCGAGGGAGATCCCGTAGGTCACGAGCTCCAGCCACGCCGCCGGGTCTGTCGCCGCGCGGGTCTCGACCACGGTCTCGTGCCCGCGCGAGCTCACCGCCGCCACGGTGGTCCCGCTGACGTAGATCCCCAGGGTTACGGTCTCCTTGGCCACACCCTACGGTTCGCGCTCGGTGCACTCCTGACAAGGGACGTTTTGCTCTCGGGCTCGGGCTCGCTACTCGGTCGCGGCGCTGGCCTGGGCGGCGGCGATCAACGCCCGCAGGCGGGCCTGGGCGTGACCGCCGCGGGAGGCGTCGAGCTCGAGGGCTTGCGCGAGCAAGCGCGCGGCCTCGGTGGGCTGGCGCTGGTGCTTGCGGACGAGGGCGAGGGTCTCGAAGCCGCGCACCGTGGGGCCCAGCGCGAGGCCTTCGCGCGCGACGAGGCTCGCGCGCTCCTCGCGCGCGCCGCACTCGAGGAGGAAGCGCACGTAGCGCCCGCGCAGGCGGTCGTGGCGCGGGGCGGACTCGATCGCTTCCTCGTAGCGCCGGCAGATCCAGCCGAAGAGCGCGCGCTGCGCGAGGCCTACCGGCCCCCCACGACGTCGGGCGTGCAGCAGGTTCTCGGCGGCGGGGAGGAAGTCGGGGGCCAGGGCGCGCGCCTTGGTGAAGGACTCGATCGCCTCGCGCCTCAGGCCCAGACCGAGCTGCGCCACGCCGAGGTTGTTCCACGCGACGTGGCAGCCCGGGTCGGCCTTGAGCGCCCGCTCATGCCACACGATCGCGCTCGGGTAGTCGCCGCGGCGGCTGTCGACGCGGCCGAGGTTGGTCAGCGCGAGCGGGTTGTCGAGCCCCTCGGCCGCGCGCTGGAAGCGGGCCTGGGCCTGCTCGAGCTCACCCAGCTCGAGGTGGATCTCGCCGAGCAAGAGCTCGGCGCGGGCGAGGTCGGGCTCGATCGCGAGGGCCGCGTCGAGCTCACGCCGGGCGCGCGCGAAGTCGCCGCGGACCTTGGCCATGAACCCGCGCCCCAGCCGGGCGCGGCTGAACCCGTGGCTGACGCGGGTCACGCGGTCGAGGTCGCGCGCCGCGCGCTCGGGGTCCCCGCGGTCCCAGTAGACGTTGGCGCGGTTGTTGAGCACCTCGCTCAAGACCTCCCGCCGGCTGAGGTTCTGCAGGTAGACCCCGCGCCGCACGAGCTCCTCGCCCACCCCAAAGCGGCTCACGTAGTGCGCGTCGGAGAGGGCGGCGCCGCGGGCGGTGGTCTCTACGTTGTGCACCGCGCGGCCGTCGTCGTAGCGGACGAAGAAGTGCCCGGGGACCGAGACGCCGAACACGGGCAGCCCCGCGCGCTGCGCGACCGCGAGGTAGGCCGTGGAGAGCCCCAGGCAGTGCCCGCGCTTGCGCTCCAACACGTAGGGCAAGAGCAGGTCGCCGAGCCGGTTCTCGCCTCCCTTGCGCTCGCGCGGAGACGAGGCCTCCCAACCCAGCTCCCCGAACAAGAACGCGTTGGCGATCGCGAGCTGCTCGAGGGGCTCGACCTGCCCGGCCAGCTTCACGCGCAGGGCGTCGCCGAGGGTGTGGACCCGCGCCACGACCCGCGGCACGTCGACCGCGTGGGGCGCGTCCTCCCAGGCGAGGAGCGAGGCGGCGTAGGCCAGGTCGAGGCGCTTGTCGTCGCTGCCCTCGAGCAGCTCGTCGAGCTCGGGCACCGCCCGCGGCGGACCGTGGGGCAGCGCCGCGGGGGAGAGGTCGCCCAGGCGGCGACGAATCAGGTGCCCGAGGCGCTCGAGGTCTTCGCCGAAGCGCAGCGCCTCGAGCATGCGCAGCAGGGAGCCCGAGAGGCTCGCCATGCCGCGGGGCTACCGGTCCTTGGGCATCTTCAACCCGCCGAGGTCGGGCTTGACCTGGGCGTCGAGGCCCGAGTCTTCGAGCTCCTTGCGGCGCGCGATCCGGGCGCGGATCCGCGCTTGCTCCTTCTCCCACCAGGCGCGCCACTCCACCGCGCGGGGCGGGTTCTGGGCGTCGGTGAGCCAGGTCAGCGAGCGGCCAATGTAGTTGACCACCTGGAACTGGCGCTTCTCCTCGGCCAGGGTCATGGCCTCGATCAGGGGCTCGACCACCTCGACGTTGCCGGTCATGCCGAGCCCGATCGCCGCGTGGTGCTTGATCGAGACCTCGCGGGCGCCGCCCTCGGTGCCCAGGGCCTCGAGCAAGACCTCGCGCGAGGTCTCGTCGCCGATCTCGCCGAAGATCAAGAGCCCGCGGTAGATCAGCCCCTCGCGCCCGTCGGCCTTGGCGACCTCGCGGCGGTAGTAGCCGGCGAGCTTCTCGCTGACCGAGCCGCCGATTCGGACCAGCGCCTGGCGGGCGGTCTCGGAGACGGAGAACCAGGTGTGGTCGAGGGCCGCGATCAACGAGGGGATCGCGTCTTCGGCCTTCATGTTGCCCAGCGCCTGACCCGCGGCCACCCGCTCCTCGAGCGAGCGGCTGGGGTCGCGGAAGACCTTGAGCACCGCCGCGTGGTGCTCGTTGGTCCCGATCTGACCGAGGACCTCGAGGGCCGCGCGGGTGGTGTCGGGGTCGCGCTCGTCGGCGAGCAGGTCCATGACCGGCTGGGCCGCCTCGGCGCCGATCGCCAGCAGCCGGCGTACGGAGCCGGTGCGGGAGGCGGCTGACTTCAGCCCTTCGAGCAGCTTGGGAACGTCTTCCTGCGGGTTGCGCGCCCGGTCGATCGTCTCGACGCTGAGGTCGAGGCCCCCCTCGGTGCGGGGGGCGTCGAGGGTCACGACGCCGGCCGGGTCGAGGCTCCACTCGAGCCCCGCCTGACGGCAGAGGTGATCGAACACGTTGCGCAGCGGCATGCTGCGCAGGCGCAGGCGCACCCGCGCCCCTGCGCGCTGGGCGGCGACGCGGCCGCGGGTGGTGACGTCGCACTCGACCTTGTAGCGGGCCTTGAGGCGATCGAGGGTCTCGATCACGGAGAGGTTCATGAAGGTGACCGAGACGGGGTTGTCGAGGGTCTTGTTCCCCTTGCCGGTCTCGGGCGTGCCCGCGGGGGCTGCCTCGGGGAGGTGCAGCACGAGGGCGTCGGCCCAGCGGGTCTGAGCCAGCCCGTGCTCCTCGAGGAGCTGCGCGATCACGTCCTTGATCGGCATGTCCTCGGCCGTGAGGGTCACGAACAGGGGGCGCGCGAGGACGTCCGCGTCGGCCACCAAGTTGAGCCCGGTGGCCCGCTCCTGCAGGGCGTCGAGCACGTGCACCAGAGGCGTCCGGCGGAAGGTCAGCGTGACCTCCTTCGCCAGCGCGGCTTCCGTCGCGTCTTCGGCGCAGGCAAGGCTGACGCAGCAAAGGCTTAGGGCACAGATAACGGCGCGCACAAGGACCTCCCCCTCCCGCTCGAGCGCGGGATCGACATCGAGACGTTCTCACGCACAGGACAGAGCGTCAAGCTGATCGCGGCCAAGCGGCTTGATTCACGGCCCGCGCGCGCCGGCCTGCGGACGAAGGGACGGACGCGCGAGCCGACGGTCGATTCAGTGTTCGAGCAGGGTCCGCAGCGCCTCGCCGGCCCGCGGGCGGTAGGTGCCCGCCTGGGGCGGTCGCCTGAGGAGCTCCAGGCCTGCGAGCCAAGCCTTGCCTTCGTGGACGGTGAAGCCGACCTCCGCGGGGAAGGGTCGCTCGAGGGCGACCTCCGCCGGGTCGCCTCCCGGGATCCGCACCAGGAGCTGCTGCTCCCGGGCGGCGACGAAGACCCGCCGGGCCTGGCTCCAATCGAAGGCCAAGCGCTGATCGCCGAGGCGCAGCACCCCGGGCGCGAGCTGAATCGTGACCTCCCCCACCGAGAGCGTGATCCCGCGGGGCGCGTCGTTGAGCAGGAGCACCGCCGAGTCGGCCGGCATGTCGCTCAGCGCCCCGTCGATCGGGACCTCGCGCACCCGCGCGCCCAGGTAGAGGCTGGCGGGACACTCCGCCCGCGCCTCGTAGACCGCCGCCAGGAGGCAACTCCGCGGGTCTCCCACCAGCTTGCGGGCCACGGTGAACACGCCGAGCAGCTCCCCGTGCAGGACCCCGCCCAGGGCGGTGGGTGCGGTGTCGCGGTCGAGGTCGGCCACGGCCTTGGCGAGCTCCCGCCGCGCCCCCTGGGAGAGGCTCCCCCGGCTGGCGTCGACGCGACGCACGAGGTCGAGGGTCCTGCGCGCGAGGTCTTCGTAGCCGAGCTCTGGCGGCAGCTCGGCGAAGAGCTCGAGCGCTCCGGCGCTGCCCGCGGGCTCCGCCAACACGGCGCGCAGCGCCAGGAGGCAGTCGAGGGTCTGCTCCCAGCGGGCGAACACCGTGCGGACCGTGCGCGCGGAGCGCGCCGCCCCGGGCGGCAGGTCGCGCAGCTGCCCGATCAGCTCCCGCAGCGCCTCGCGCCGCACGCTCCACGCCAGCTCGGGGGCGGTGGCGGCGGCGGCGTTGCGCAGGGTGGCGACGAAGGTCCGACCCGCCGGATCCCGTTCGTAGCCGGTCAGACGCTCGAGCTGCGAGAGCCCCGCAGCGCGGTCGGTGAGCAGGAGGTTCGCGATCTCGTTCGCCCGCTCGGCCGAATACTCCAGCGGCGGGCCGAGCACGATCCGCGGGTCTGCGGAGGGATCCACCGCCGGCGGGTCCTCCACCACCGGCGGGTCCTCCACCACCGGCGGGCCCTGCTCCGGCGGGTCCTCCGCCACCGGCGGGTCCTGCGCCACCGGCGGATCCTCCACGACCGGCGGGTCCTCCACGACCGGCGGGTCCTCCGCCACCGGCGGGTCCTCCGCCAGCGGCGGGTCCTCCGCCACCGGCGGGTCCTCCGCCACCGGCGGGTCCTCCACGACCGGCGGGGCCTCCGCCACCGGCGGGGCCTCCGCCACCGGCGGCGGGTGTTGGGGAGCGTCGGAGGGCGGCGCGTCCCCGGCGGCGACCTGGCCGCCGTTCTTGGAGCCGGCGAGCTGGCTGACCAGGGCCCCGAGCCCCACCCCCACGACCAGGGTCAACGCCATGGCGATCAGCGGGACCTTGGACCCCAGCGGGGGGATCGCGTCGACGTCCGAGCCCACCGCGAGGGCTGCCGCGCGCTGGGCCGCGGCCCGCGTGAGCGGAAGGTGGTCCGCGGAGTCGGTGACCGCCGGCTCCGCCACGCCCTCGCCCGCGAGGATCCGCGCCACGTTGTCGCGGACCTGGGCCGGGAAGCGATAGCGCTCCTGGCGGCGGCGCGCGACCATGCCGCGCAGGAGGGCGGCCGTGCGCTCGGAGACCTCGGGCGCCACCGTGCGCACGTCGGGCAGCTCCTCGCTCAAGCGGCGGGTGAGCGCTTCGATCACGCTCGGGCGCTTCTCCCCTTCGCCCACGAAGGGCACCAGCCCGGTGAGCATGCGCCACAGGCACAGGCCCAGGGAGTAAATGTCGGCGCGGATGTCGAGGTCGACCCGCCCCAGGGCTTGCTCGGGGGCCATGTAGTAGGGGGTGCCGACCACAAGCCCGGCCTGGGTCACCGTGCCCGGGCCTTGATCGACCCGCCGCGCGAGGCCGAGGTCCGAGAGCTTGGGCACGCCCTCGGCCGAGAGGAGAATGTTTCCGGGCTTCACGTCGCGGTGGAGCAGCTTGCGCTCCTGCGCGAAGGAGAGCGCGTCGGCGATCGCGCGCACGATCTCGAGCGCGCGCCGCTCGGGGAGCTTGGTCTCGACCTGCAGCAGGTCTTCGAGGGAGCCCTGCGGCATGTATTCGAAGGCGATGAAGTGCGTGTCGCTGGCCGGATCGTGGCTCGCGTCGTAGATCGGCACCACGTGGGGGTGCTGGAACATGGCCGCGGCCTGCGCCTCGAGCGAGAAGCGCTGAATGAAGCCGTCCTCCTGGGAGAGCTCCGAGTCGAGCACCTTGATCGCGACCAGGCGATCGAGGCGCTCCTGGCGCGCCAGGTAGACGCTCCCCGTCCCTCCCCGCCCGAGCGGACGGAGGATCGTATAGCCCGTGAGCACGAGCGAGGCTTGCTTGCCGCTGGCGCTAACCGCGATCCTCCCGGGCGATCGACCCTTCGCCCGACCCTAAGGTAACGCGCTCGGAGGACCTCCGCCCGTTCGCGGGCGGAAGCCCCTGGGTCAGAACCTGCGGGGGTCGGCGCGCTCCTCGGGCTCCCCGCGCAGGGGGCTCACGGGTCGGGTGCCGAGGCCGTCGCGCGTGAGCAGCGCCTCGAGCTCGTCGACGCTCCGCGGGACCCGTCGCGAGAGCACACGGTGGCCGTCTGCGGTCACGAGCACGTCGTCCTCGATCCGCACGCCGAGCTGCTCCTTGGGCAGGTAGATCCCCGGCTCGACCGTCAGCACCATGCCGGGCTCGAGGGCGCGGCCGTAGTCGCCCACGTCGTGGACGTCGAGCCCCAGCCAGTGCGAGGTCGAGTGCGGAAACGCGGCGCGATAGCCCGCGTCGGCGATCACCTTCGCCGCGGCGAGGTGCACGTCGCGCACCTTGACGCCGGGCTTCACGGCGTCGATCCCGGCTTGCTGCGCGCGGAGCACGAGCTCGTAGATCTCCCGCTGCCGCTCGCTGAAGCGCCCCGACACCGGCACGGTGCGGGTCACGTCGGCCGAGTAGCCGTAAGCCTCCGCGCCCACGTCCATGACCACCAGGTCGCCGGCCTGCATGCGGCGGCGGTTGCGCGTGTAGTGCAGCACGCAGCTGTTGGGGCCGCTGCCCACGATCGAGGCGAACCCGGTGCGCTGGGCGCCGTAGCGGAGGAACATGGACTCGATCACCGCCTGGGCCTCGAACTCGTAGAGCCCCGGCCTCAGCGAGCGGATCGCTTCGCGCAAGGCCGCCGCGGTGGCGTCGATCGCGTGGGTCATGAGCGCGACCTCGGCCTCGTCCTTGACCAGGCGCAGCGAGGCGATCGCCGCCCCGGCCGAGGCGGCCTCGACCTCGGCGAGCCCCAGGGCCTCGGGGCTCGTCCCGCTCACGAAGAGCCGGGCGCCCTCCCGGGCGAGGAGCTGGCGCAGGCGCCGGGTGAGCTGCTCCCGGTCGAGGACCTCGTCGAAGCCCAGGGCCGCGGCGCGCGGGGTCCCCGGCGCGAGGCGCTCCCCGTTCCAGAGCTCGTAGCGCGGGTTGCGCGCGGGGGTGAAGGCCGCGTCGACGCCTGCGGCGATCACCAGGGTGCAGGTCGACTCCTCGAGCCCGCAGAGGTAGCGGAAGTCGGGCGCCGGGCGATAGGTCCAGGTGTCGTCGCTGGGCGGGGGCGACCCGACCACGACCACCGCGCCCTTGGGGAGGCTGGCGAGCAGGCGCTCGCGGCGACCCTTGAGCCGCGCGGGGGCGAAGGCCGCCGCGCGGAGCTCCTCGAGCTGGTCTCCGATCCCTGGCTCCAGGGGGGCCTTGGCAGGGGCCTCCTGCGCGAGGCAGGTCCCCAAGCACCCCAGCGCGAGCGCGAGTCCTGCGCGTCGAATCATGCGGTCACCTCGTGGATCCAGCGCAGATACGCAGGAGACCCGCCCTGCGTTGGCAAGGCGAGGCCCTCGGGGACGTCGTAGGGGTGGACCTGCGCGAGCTTCTCGAGCAGCCGCTCCTGGAGCGCGGGCGTGGTCTTGATCACGAGCAAGAGCTCCCCCTCGTCGTGGACCTTCCCCTGCCAGCGATAGATCGAGCGCACGCCGGGCACCACGTTGACGCACGCGGCGAGCTCTGCGTCGACCAGCTCCCGCGCGACCTGCGCGGCGACCTCGGGGCTCGGGGCGGTGGACAGCACCACCACGGCTTGGGGCTCCGCGGACATGGGGCCTCCCTCTCGAGGCAGCCTACTCCGACGACGACCCGCCGCACACCCGCGAGGGCTCCGGCCGCGGGATCAGCTCGACGATCCAGCCCTCGAGGCGCCCGCGGGGGTCGGCGCCGGGGTCGAGGGCGAGCTCGATCCGCTGCGGGTCGCCGGGGGCGGCCCGCCACGCCGCGCGCCAGGCCCCCGGGGAGCGCTCGCCGGGGAGCACCCGCCCGTTGAGCCAGGCCTGCACCCGCGCTCCCGCGACGGGCGGGCGCACCCAGAGCTCGAGCTCCCGCTCCCGGGGGGAGGTCCAGGCCGCGCTCGCGAGCAGGGCCGCGGAGGTCGGGTCGAGCGCGTCGAGGGAGTCGAGGCGGTAGGTCGCCCAGGGCTCGGACCGCGTCTGCAGGCTGACCCCGACCCCGCGCTGCTGCCAGCGCAGCGGGAGGGGAAACCCGCGCTCGCGCCGCCGCTCGACCCGCGCGCGCAGGCGCAGGAGATCCACGTCGGCGAGCGCCGCGCGCAGCGAGACGTCGCCGCGCAGCGCCTCGAGTCGCGGGTCGTCGAGGAGCGCGGCCAGCGCGCTGGGCGAGCCCGCGCTGGCGCGGAGCAGGCGCGCGCTGAACGCGGGGTCTCCCGCGAGCTCGCGCAGCGCCGGGTGCGCCATGACCCGCTCCAGCGCGGGGTCGCGCGCCACGAGCCAGCGCAGCTCGTCCGCGGGCAGCCCGAGGATCACGCGCAGCGCGTCGTAGGTGTCGAGCACCTCACGCAGCCCGATCCGCCGGGCGACGCGCTCGAGGGCGTTGGGGTCGCGCAGCGCGCCGGCCTCCGGCGAGGCGCGCAGCTCGAGCAGCTCGAGCACGAGTCCCCCGCGCGTGAAGTTCGGCCAGCGCAGCGCGATCACGTTCACACTCACGAAGGCGCTCGCGCCGACGAGCAGCAGGCCGCCGGCGCAGGCGCTCGAGGCGGCGACGATCCGCAGCGAGCGCCGTCGCGCCCAGCGCGCCTCCCAGCGCTCGAGGCGGCAGGGCTCCCCGCGCCGGAGCCAGCGGCCGAGGACCCCGCGCACGAAGGCGAAGGCGAGCAGCGCGCCCGCGAGCGCCCCGCCGACCGCGCTCGAGCTCCGCCCCCCGGCGAAGTCGATCCCGCGCGCCGCGGCGTAGCCGCAGCCGACCCCGACGCCGCCCGCCGCGAGGCAGACCACGAAGGCCGCGGCGTTGCTCACGGCGCCGCGACGCCAGACCCAGAGGCCCAGCGCGACGCCCGCGAGCAAGAGCGAGAGTTCGAGCAGCACGATCACCCCCGCAGGCTAAGGGCTGGCCCGCGGTCGGCGCCACGGCTTTCTCGGAGGGCTAGGCTCTGTCCGCAAGCTCAGGTAATGGCCTCGCGCCGCACTCGTCGTCGTCCGACAAGGCGGGAGCCGGTCCGAGCGTAATGGGTTTACGTGGCCGGCGACCAACGCAGTCGGCGGCGACGAGGGCAAGCGAGGGCGTTGGC
>JAGQRJ010000921.1 GCA_020425635.1 Planctomycetota bacterium
ACGCCCTCGTCGCAGGCGGTCTCCAGGCGGTAGCTGCGTCCGGAGGCGTCGCAAGCCACCCAGCGGTTTTGCCGGACGCGGATCACGTCGTCTGCGAAGGGGCGCATGACGGTGTAGGGGGCAGGCCACTCCGCCTCGAGCACCATTTGACGCGCGGGGTCGAGCGGCGCGGGTTCGGTCGGGGGAGGGAGGACGTAGTGCGTCCGGCGCAGCTCGAGTCGGCTCGGCGGCTCGCTCTGACAGCCAGCCAGGCTGAGCAACACGCACACCAAGGGCACCCACAGGGTTCGCACGATCAGCAGCACCTCAGCGTTCAGGGTAGCGCGGGGAGCACGCTCCGTGAACCCCCCGGTCTACGCCCGGGGGAGGGCAAAGGTTCAGGCTCACCCACGCTCGAAACTGCGTTCCCCGGGTGCTAGACTCCCGGAGGTCTAGGGAAGGCATTGTGGGCAAGTCAGTTACCGCCCGACTCCTGGTCGTAGATCGCGACGCTACCCAGCTCGCTGCGCTGGACGCGCTGCTGAAAGGCTGGGGATACGCCACGATCCTCGCCAACGAGGCAGAATCGGGGCTCGCGCAGGTTGCGGCGAGGCGCCCCGACTGCGTCATCGCCTGCTCGCCGACCGTGAATCCCGAGTTCTGCCACACCGTGCGGAATCAGGCCTCGACGCGCCTGATCCCCGTGATCTACCTCGCTCCGCCGCAGGCCGAGGCCGCGGAGCGGCTGGCCGCATTGCAATCCGGGGCGTCCTGTGCGCTCTCGCAGCCCCTCGACGAGCGCGAGTTCGGCGCGCACCTGCGCGGCCTCCTCGCGACCCGCCGCGTAACCTCGGACCTCGAGGACGCAGAGAACGTGGTGTTCGCCCTGGCGACGGCGATCGAGCAGAAGGACAGCTACACCGAAGGTCACGGCGAGCGCGTCTCGATCTACGCCGGCAAGCTCGCGCAGAAGCTTGGGCTCCCCGACGAGGTCCGCGCTGCGGTCGAGACCGGCGGGCTGCTGCACGACGTGGGCAAGATCGGCTGCCCCGACGCGATCCTCAACAAGCCGGGCCCGCTGACCCGCGACGAGTTCGAGATCATCAAGCGGCACCCCGTTCAGGGTTGGGACATTTGCCGACACCTGAGCTCGCTCGGTGACCCGGTGCTGAACTGCATTCGCAACCACCACGAGCGACTCGATGGCTCGGGCTACCCCGACGGACACGCCGAAGACTCGATCCCGACCGCCGTGCGCCTGGTCACGATCTCGGACGTGTTCGACGCCCTGGCCACGGCGCGCGCCTACAAGCCAGCCTTCCCCACCGAGCACTGCTTCAAGATCCTCCGTGAGGAGTCGAAGCGCGGCTGGTGGGACGCGGAACTCGTGGAGGCCTTCGTCGAAATGATGAAGGAGAACGCCCTCGACCAGCCCGCCAACCGCGCGAGCCTCGGCGGCGCGCTGCTCAACTCCCGCCGCCACGCGCTCTAGCGCGAAACCCCGCCAGCGCGGAACCCCGCCCGCGCGGAGCCCAGCCAGCGCGGAGCCCCGCCAGCGCGGAGCCCAGCCAACGCGGAGCCCAGCCAACGCGGAGCCCAGCCAGCGCGGAGCCCAGCCAGCGCGGAGCCCAACCAACGCGGAGCCCAGCCAGCGCTGAGCCCAACCAACGCGGAGCCTTCGCAGCGAAGCTGCGAAGGGGGCGCGAAGCGCCCCAGCGCCTGCGGCTCCCTTGGGGTGAGTGCTCGCAGTTCATCTGCGAGCGCGAGGGGGCTCGGGACGAGCCCCCTGAAACACCAACGCCTGGTGCTGATCGTTTGGGGCCTCGGAGAGGCCCTAAGCGATCAGCCCCAGGTATGCCACTCGTAGAGCGGGATCCGGCTGATTCCCTGGAGCGCCTCGAAGAAGCGGCTGCCGTAGAAGGTGCGCGACTCTTCCACGAAGCGCTCGCCGATCCCGTCGGGGCCGTGGCCGAAGAAGCGCAGCCACCAGCAGGCGCTCAGCTCGCGCGCCTCGGTCTCGGACTGCTGGCACGCAGGGCAAGCGTCGACCGAGCGCTGGGCGGCGCCCACGAACTGGGGCAGCTCGCAGGTGGTGCACAGGCGCAGGCACGACGCGCACAAGCGCGCCTCATGGAGGGGCTGCGGGTCGACGAAGGCGCGGAACTCCAGCTCGACACGCAGGGTGCCGAGGAACTTCGCCAGGCGATCCCGCGGCTCCCCGTACATGCGGATCACCAGGTCTTCGCGCCCCTGGGCCGAGGTCCGCGCGGCGTCGACGGTGTCGAGGAGGTCGCGCACGGTGTGCGCCTCCGCCTCGAAGCGGCCCGCGCGCACGCGGGCCCCCGCGCCCTCGCCGAGCGCGATCACGTGCTCGGCGAGGCGGTCGAGGAAGGCCCCCAAGTGTGCACCGACGAGCCTATGCGCCGGACTTTGGGGGAAGAGCGTTACGGTCGATTCGAGTCCCACGAGCTACGGTCTACCACCTTCGGTCACGGCTAACCAGGGCAGGCGGGCTTGGCAGCCGGCGCTTCCCTCATTAGCTTGGGGCCTCAACCGGTCGCGATCCCCGCGGGCTCAGTCCCCGGGAGGATCGCCCCCCGAGCGCGGCCTTCGATCGCCGCAGGAGAATCGCGTGACTCAGCTTCCCGACAGCATTCGCTTGGACGGACCGGGGATCGAGTATCGCTTCGCGCGCTCGCTGGGCGTCGGGGGCGTGGGCCGCGCGGAGCTCCTCGCCGCGCAGCCGCTGGCGACCCGGGCCGCGGACGCCTTCGCGGCCCTCCTCGAGAGCGGGACGACGGTGGGCCTCGACGAGCCCGTGTGGTGGCCGCGCTTCGAAGACACACCCGCCAGCGCCGCGGCCCTCGCCTGGGCGGGCGAGCTCGAGGCCGAGGCGCTGATCTCGATCGGGATCGGTGGCAGCTACCTCGGCAACCGCGTCCTGCGAGACGCCCTGCTCGGTCCCCACTACAACGCGCGCGGCGACCGCGGGGGGCCGGAGCTGTGGTTCGCGGGCTACCACCTCGACCCCCTCGAGCTGCGCGACCTGGTCGCCCGGCTGCGCGCGCGCGCGCGGACCGCGGCCGACCCCTTCCGGGTCGAGCTGCTCGCGATCAGCAAGAGCGGGACGACCACGGAGACCCTGGCCACGACCCTCGCCCTGCTCGAGGCCCTCGAGGGGACCCCCGGGCTGAAGGTCGGGCTGAGCGCGCTGACCGCGCCGACCTCGGTGCTCGCGGAGCTGGCCGCGGCGCGCGGCGGGAGCCACCTCCCGTTCCCGGAGGGGATCGGCGGACGCTGGTGCGTGCTGACCCCGGTCGGGCTCTCGACCGCGGCCGCCACCGGCGTCGACGTCGCCGCGCTGCTCGCGGGCGCGCGCGAGACGCGCGACGCGCTGATCGCGGCGGGGAACGACCTGGCCCGCAACCCCGCGCTGCTCTATGCGCTCCTGCACCACCTCCACGGGAAGGCCGGGCGCACCCAAGCGGTGTTCATGCCCTACGGCGAGCGCCTGCGCTGCGTGGCCGAGTGGTACGTGCAGCTGCTCGCCGAGTCGTTGGGGAAGGAGCACGATCGCGCCGGGGGCACCGTCCACTGCGGGCGGACGCCGATCGTGGCGGTCGGCTCCACCGACATGCACGCCCAGACGCAGCTCCACCAGGCGGGCCCGCAGGACAAGACGGTCACGACCCTCGACGTGCGGGACTGGGGGGAGGTGACGGTCGACCGGGTGCCACAGCTCGCGGAGGCGAAGCGCCTGGCCGGGCACACGATCGCGGCCCTGAACACCCTCGCGCGGGAGGCCAACGAGGAGGCCTTGTTCGGCGCAGGCCGGCCCAGCGACGCCTTCGTGCTCGATCGTCTCGACGCGCGGGCCGTGGGGGGGCTGCTGGCGCTGCTCATGGCCACGGTCGCCTACGAGGGCGAGCTGCTCGACGTGTGCGCCTACGACCAGCCTGGCGTCGAGGCCTACAAGGCGATCATGCGCGCTCGGCTCTAGCCCGGGCTGGCGCGAAACCTCCGGGCGCCTGAGGCGTTATCCTCCTGACGCGCGCACTCCGCGCACAACGCCTTGACTGGCAACACGTTCTCTCTGGAGCCGCGATGACCTTCGACCCTTGCTGCGACCGCCGTGGATTCTTGAGCTGGGGCCTCGGCGGCGCCCTCAGCCTCAGCCTGGGAGGCCTCGCGCGTCCCCTGTGGGCGGGGGAACCCGAGCTCGCGGGGTTCGGCGGTGCGAAGCAGTGCATCGTGCTCTGGCTCAACGGCGGCCCGAGCCAGCTCGAGACCTTCAACCCCCTCCCGGGGACGCCTCAGGGTGGACCGACGAAGGCGATCGCCACCGCGCAGAAGGGCGTCAAGCTGGCGGCGAGCATGCCGCGCCTCGCGGAGCACATGCAGGACGTGTCCCTGATCCGCTCCATGGCCACCCGCGAGGGCAACCACCAGCGCGCGCGCCACTTCCTGCATACCGGCTACGTGCCCAGCGGCACCGTGCAGCACCCCGACCTGGGCGCCCTGATCTGCCAGCAGAAGGCAGACCCCGAGGCCGAGCTGCCGAGCTACGTCGCGATCGCGGGGGCGACCCCTGGCGCGGGCTTCCTCGGCGTGAGCCTGGCGCCCTTCGCGATCCAGGACCCCCTGAAGCCGGTGGAGAACCTCGCCTATCCGGGCGGCGTCGACGCCGAGCGCTTCGACCGGCGACGGAAGCTCCGCGCCGAGCTGGGGCGCGACTTCGCCAAGGCGCACCCCGGCCCCGAGACCAGCGGCCACGAGGCGGTCTACGCCAAGGCCGACCGCATGATGCACTCGCCCCGCGCGGCCGCCTTCCGGGTCGAGGAGGAGCCACAGGCGTTGAGGCAGTCTTACGGGCTGACCAAGTTCGGGCAGGGGTGCCTGATGGCGCGGCGCCTGATCGAGCAGGGCGCCAAGGTCGTCGAGGTCCAGCTGGGCGGCTGGGACACCCACAAGGACAACTTCAACCGCACGACCAAGCTCTGCGACGAGCTCGACCAGGGGTTCGCGGGCCTGCTGGCCGACCTCAAGCAGCGCGACCTGCTCAAGGACACGCTGGTCCTGTGCATGGGCGAGTTCGGCCGCACGCCGCGGATCAACGCCAACGAGGGCCGCGATCACTTCGCCAAGGCCTGGAGCCTGGCCCTCGCGGGGGGTCCGATCCAAGGTGGGCGCGTGGTCGGCGAGACCTCGGGGGACGGCATGGAGGTCACCCAGCGTCCGATCAACGCGCAGGACCTCATGGCCACGGTCATGCACGTCATGGGCGTCGACCGCGACCACACCAACTACACCGGGCTGGGTCGGCCGCTGACCGCCGTCGACGCCTCGGGCAAGGCGATCCGCGAGCTGCTCGACGTCTGAGCTCAGGCGAGCACGATTGGCCTCGATCATTTCAGTTTCGCGTCGCGTCTGTTTCTCGTTCAATACAGATTGGCGCGTAAGTCCCTTGGCCCTGTAGGCACGGCGCTCGCTTTCCCTTCGGCGGAGAGGACGAGGCCATGGAAGGGGTCATGCGCAAGAAGATCACCCTGGGGTGCGCCTGCGGGAGGGTCGCCGCGGTCGATTCGCGCTTCGCGGGCCGCAAGGGGCGCTGCCCTCGCTGTCGCGCGGTGCTCCGGATCCCCCTCGAGCTGCCTCGCGGCCACGACCCGCGACCACGCCGCCGCGAGGACCGGCGCAGTCGACGCCTCGAGCTCCGCGGCCGCTCGCTCCGAGCCGCGGGGCAGGTGCTCGCCGTGGCCGCGCTCGGCGTCCTCCTCGGGGCCGTCGTCGGGGGCGTGAAGCTGATCTGAGGCTCAGGCCGCGGCGCGCCGCCTGGGGAACACGATCGTCGGCTGCAGGGGGCCCTCGGCCTCAGGAGCGCTCGGGGAGCTGCGCCACGGAGCGGCCTGGGCTTCGGCCTGCTCGCGGGGTGAGCCCAGCTCCCAGAAGCGGACGCCGACCAGCACCAGGAAGGTCAGCCCGACCAGCGAGATCACCGCGGCCGCGTCTTGAGGGAGCGCGAGGCCCGGGGGGAGCGGCGCCCAGCCGTTGCCTGAGGCGGGGGTGATCGCGAAGCGAACGAGGACGTCGGCGGGGAACACGCTCAGCCCGCTGACGGCCGTGCAGGCCGCCAGCTTCCCTTGCCAGGTGCGGGTCCGTCGGCGCCAAACCACCGCGGCCGCGACCCCGCAGCCGAAGCCAAACAGCGTCTGCCCTTCGCCCGGGCTCCGCGTCGCCCACCAGGCGACCTCGCCCAGTTCCAGCGGCGCGTAGAGCCCGACCAGCCAGGGGGAGTCGCCCGCGCCCGCCTCGAGGAAGTGCTCCAGGCGCCCGTAATACTGCACGCGGTGCAGGAGGAACCCGTGCCGGCGGAGGTAGAGGTAGCTCCCCGCGTAAGGCAAGAGCAGCAGGGGCAGGGCGAGGATCAGCCAGGGGAGCGCGCGCTTCATAGCCCCCTCTTCGGCTCGCAGCCGCGTCAGCTGGAGGGGGTCAGCCCCAGGGCCGCGACGAGGGGGCGCAGCGGCTCCCGCGGCGCCTTCCACTGGCCGAGTTGGGGGTCGGTGGGGTGCCCATGCCAGTCCGAGCCCGCGCTCGCGAGCAAGCCGCGCCGCGTCGCGGCGGCCTCGACTCGGGCCAGCAAGCTGCCCACCGCGCGGGGGCGATAGACCTCGATCCCGCGCAGTCCCGCCCGAACCAGGGCTCCGAGGTGGTGTTCGAGGTCGAGCCGAGTGGGGTGGGCGAGCACCGAGATCCCCCCCGCCTCGTGGATCGCGGCGACCCCCTCGCCTGCGTCTGCGACCTCGGCGTCGGGGACGCGCGCGTTCTGCAGGTAGCGGCGGAACGCCTTCCGGCGGGTCTTGACCACGCCGCGGCGAAGCAGCGCCGCGGCGACGTGATTGCGCCCTACGTAGGCGTCGGGCCCGAGGCCGCGGCTGACCTCCTCCCAGCTGAGGCGCACCCCCTCTGCGGCCAGGTCCTGGAGGATCGCCTCGACCTGGGCGCGCTTGGCCGCGCGGTTGGCGGCGGCGAGCGCTTGCAGGGGCGGGCTCGCCGGGTCGATCCCGTAGCCGAGGACGTGCACCGTGCCTTGGGGGCCCGAGCGCACTCGGCAGGTGAGCTCGATCCCGCACACGGGCTCGACGTGCGCAGCGCGCGCCGCCTCGGCGAAGGCCTCCCAGCCCGCCGTGGTGTCGTGGTCGGTCAGCGCGCCGAGCTCGACGCCCGCGCCGGCGAGGCGCCGCGCGACGATCGCTGGGGGGAAGACGCCGTCCGAGGTGTCGCTGTGCAGGTGGAGGTCGACCCTCAACGGGCGCTCACCGCGGGGGGGTCTCCTGGGGGTCGTCCGAGGGCGACTTGGTCTCCGGCTTGATCGAGTCCAGCCCGCCCACGTCGGCGCGGACCGCGCCCCAGTCGACCTCGCCCAGGCGCGCGCGGAACTCGTCGTCCGCCAGCAGCTCGCGCACCTGCGGGTTCTTCAGCAGCGCCTTCACGTCGCGCGCGCGCCAGGCGGCCTGGGCGTCGGGGTCCTTCAGCAGCGCCTGGACCTTGGGGTGGTGCTTCAGCGACTGCAGCTGAGGGTGGTTCTGCAGCTTCGCGGCTTGCTCGCTGGTCTCGATCTCCTGGGAGAGGTTCCAGATCTCGTCGAGGCTGCGCACGATCCTGAACTCGGGGTAGCTCTCGAGGTAGGGCTCCACGTGCGCGTGGTAGAGCGACGCCACGTGGGACTCCTCGATCGAGCGCGCGAAGGAGGTCGTCCAGCCGCAGCGGTCGGCGTAGACCACGACCCCGAACAGGAGCAGGCCGGTGATCGTGCCCTTGAGGAACCCGAGCCCCGCGCCCAGGATCTTGTCGCTCCAGTAGACGATCCCGTTCTTGCCTGCGATCGGGTTGGTGAGCAGGGTCACGGGGCCGGGCTTGGTGTCGCCGGCGAGCGCGTCGGCCACCGCCTCTGCCCCGTCGTCGAGGCGGTCGTCCACGCCCTGGCCCTTGAACTTCTTCAGGAGCAGGCGGCCCACGATCGCGAACGCGAGGAAGGCGACCACGAACACCACGACCCCGCCCGCGATCTCCCCGGCGATCTCCGGGATCCCCACGCTGGCCGCGATCCCTTTGCCGATCGAGCCGTGCAGGTAGCGGGCCGCGAGCAGGGCCGCGAGCATGGCCAGGGTCTGAATGACCTCCTTGTAGAACCCGCGTCGGGCTCCGAAGACCACGGAGTAGAACAGGATCAGGAGGAAGACGAGGTCGGCGGCCATGGGAGGATGGTGGCCTGCGGGGGGGCGTTTGACAAGCGGTGTTTCCCCGAGCGCGGTCGAGCGAGCCTAGCGCAAAGCTCACCACGAAGTGGTGAGTTTGTGGGGTAGCCGCCTGCGCAGCAGGCGGGCTGCGCCGGAGCGAGTCGGCGGCTCTGCCGCCGCGAGCGAGGCGCAAGCGACAGTGTGTACC
>JAGQRJ010000151.1 GCA_020425635.1 Planctomycetota bacterium
CCTGAAAACCTCAGGGCCACCGAGCCGTAGGGGCGGAGCTTGCCTCCGCCCGCGGTCGCGCTCCCCCGCGTCGCCTTCATTCCGAGTCCGAGGCCGACGCCGACGCCGAAGACCGAGGCCGACGCCGATCCTGAAAACCTCAGGGCCACCGAGCCGTAGGGGCGGAGCTTGCCTCCGCCCGGCCCCGCGCTCCCCCGCGTCGCTGTCTCTCCGAGACCGACGCCGACGCCGAGACCGAGGCCGAAGCGCTAGCTCGCTTCGAAGCTGGGGAGGTCGGCCACGAGCTTCTCGAGGATCGGCTTGTAGCCCTGGAGCGCGGTGCGCTGCAGGTAGAGCTGCAGGCCGCGGGGGCCGCCGAGCTCTTCGCCTCCACCCGCGCGGCCGGGGCCGCCGTGGAGGAGCATGGGGAGCACGGCGCCGGGGCCGAGGGAGTGCTCGGCGACCTTCTCGCCGCCGATGTTCACGCGGCCGGAGTGCGGGGCGAGGGCGAGGGCGACCTCGGTCGCGACCGCGGGCTTGTCGGTGTAGATCGAGGCGACGAGCCCGCCCTGGCCGAGGCCGACGAGCTCCCCGACCTCCGCGGTGTCCTTGTAGGGGAGCAGGGTCGCGACCGGGCCGAAGACCTCGCGGTCGTGCGCGATCGCGGCGCGCGGGTCCTCGGCCACGAGCAGCACCGGGCTCATGAAGTAGCCCTCGTCGCCGTTCACGCCCACGAGCTCGCCGCGGCCGCCGTCGCCGAGGGCCGGGGTCGCGACCTTCTGCAGGCGGGCGACGCCCTCGCGCACGTCGGCGAGCTGGCTGGCGCTGGCCAGGGGGCCCATGCGGACCTCCTTGAGCGCGGGGTCGCCGACGCGGATCGCGCCCAGCGCCTCGACCAGCGCCTCTCGCGCGGCGGCCATGCGCTTGGCGGGGACGAACACCCGGCGGATCGCCGTGCACTTTTGCCCCGCCTTCTGGGTCATGTCGCGCACGACGTCGCCCACGAAGAGCTCGAAGGTGTCGCTGTCGGGGTCGACGTCGGGGCCGAGCACCGCGGCGTTGAGCGAGTCGGCCTCGACGTTGAGCCGGCAGCCGCGCTCGAGCACGGCCGGGTGCTGGCGCAGGGTGAGGGCCGTGTTCGAGCCGCCGGTGAAGGCGAGCACGTCCTGGTAGCCGAGGTGGTCGAGGAGGTCGCCCGCGCCGCCCGTGATCAGGCTCAGGCTGCCCGTGGGGAGCGCCCCGGACTCCGCGAGGATCTCGACCATGCGCACCGTGAGCACCGCGGTCGAGGTCGCGGGCTTGGTGATCACCGGCAGCCCGGCGAGCCAGGCGACGGCGGCCTTCTCGGCGAAGCCCCAGGCGGGGAAGTTGAAGGCGTTGATGTGCACGGCCACTCCCTGGAGCGGCGTCCACACGTGCTGCCCGGCGAAGCGGGGCGAGCGCGCGAGCTGCAGGGGCTCGCCGTCGCGGAAGCAGGTCGCCTCGCCCAGGCGTTCGCCCAGCTTGGCGTAGTACTGCAGGGTGCCGGTCGCGCCGTCGACGTCGAACTTGGCGTCGCCGCGGGTGTTGCCGCCGCTCTCGGTCGAGAGCGCGAGCAGCTCGTCGCGGAACGCGTGCAGCGCCTTGGCGGCGGCCGCGAGGCAGGCGCCGCGCTCGGCGAAGCTCAGGCTGCGCAGGCCCGCGCCGTGCTCGCGGGCGTAGCGCACCGCGGCGCCCATGTCGACGCCAGCGGTGCTGGCCTCCGCGATCTGAGCGCCGGTCGTGGGGTTGTGCAGGGGGCGCCAGCCGCCGTTTCCGGCGACCCACTGGCCGCCTACGTAGCTCTTGAGCTGCTTGGTCATGAGATCTCCCTGTGGGGTGCCGGGAAGCAGCGCTTCACGACGCCTGTGAACCGCAGAGACGCGGAGGTTCGCAGGGGGACCGACGTCCGACCTCTGCGAGACCTCTGCGTCCTCTGCGCCTCAGCGGTAGTTGATGCTTGCCTGGTGAGGAACGCTCCTGGATCGCAGGTCGATCTCAGGCGCGCTTGACGTACTCGAACTCGATCGGCTGGCCGTTGATCCCCTTGCGCGGCGGGGCGATCCAGGGGGCGAACTTGCCCGCCTCCATGACCGGGACCATCAGCGACTTCACGTAGGCCAGGTCGGCCTTGGAGGGCAGCCACTGGTCGCGCTTGGCTTCCCACTCGCTGGCCGAGATCGGGTTGCCCTCGGGGTCGTAGTGTCCGCTCGCGTAGACGCCCTGCCCGCGGTTGAAGCGCTGGTGGGGGAGCTTCATGCGCTCGGTCATGCCGGCCTTCTCGAGCACCTTGTTCCAGCGCACGATCACCCGCTCGCAGTCTTCGACGTAGGAGTCGCGGAGCACGAGGTTCATCGCCCGACGCAGCGGGATCTCCTGGTCCTCGAAGCCGCCGTTGTTGGGCACGTCGAGGTGGTAGGTCGCGTTGAGCGCGGTGTGGTCGGTGATCCGGGGGTCGGTCGCCTCGGCCCAGCGACCCTTGAGCCCCGCGGCGAAGTAGGTCGCCGAGTTCGAGGAGTTCTCGCTGCCGAACAGGTCGAGCGACGCGGTGTACCACTCGTTGATGTAGCGCTGCACGAGGTCGAGCGGGATCCCGCCGGCCTTGGCGACGTCGCCCTCGGGGGCGGTCTTCATCAGCTCGATCGTGCGCTGGATCACGCGCGAGACGCCGGTCTCGCCCACGAACATGTGGTGCGCCTCCTCGGTGAGCATGAAGCGGCAGGTGCGCGAGAGGGGGTCGAAGCCGCTCTCGGCCAGGGCGCCGAGCTGGTACTTGCCGTCGCGGTCGGTGAAGGTCGTGAAGCAGAAGAACGCGAGCCAGTCGTCGATCGGCTTGTTGAAGGCCTCGAGGATCCGCGGCGAGTCGGCGTTGCCGCTGCGACGCTGCAGGAGCTCCTCCGCCTCCTCCCGACCGTCACGGCCGAAGTGCATCATGAGCAGGTAGACCATGGCCCACAGGTGCCGACCCTCCTCGACGTTGACCTGGAACAGGTTGCGCAGGTCGTAGAGGCTGGGGCAGGTCTGCCCGAGCAGGCGCTGCTGCTCGACCGAGGCCGGCTCGGTGTCGCCCTGGGTCACGATCAGGCGGCGCAGCTCGGTGCGCATCTCGCCGGGGACGTCGTCCCAGGCGCGCTGGCCGATGTTGTCGCCGAAGGCGATCGTGCGCTCTTGCTCGCTCGGGGTGAGGAAGATCCCCCAGCGATACTCGGGCATCTTGACGTAGTCGAAGTGCGCCCAGCCGTCGGTGTCCACGCTGACCGCGGTGCGCAGGTAGACCTCGTCTTGCTGGAAGCCCTCAGGGCCCATCTCCTGCCACCAGTCGAGGTAGTTCGGGAGCCAGCGCTCGAGCGCCTTCTGCAGCTTGGGGCTGTCCGAGAGCCCGACGTTGTTCGGGATCTTGCTCTGGTAATCGATCTTGCTGACCATTGTGGGCTCTCCAGGGTTGGCGTAGACGGGTTGGGGTTCTTGCTCAGGTGCGGGCGAAGTCGAACTGGGCGCTCTCGGGCTGGCCGTAGAGCGTCAGCGCGCCTTTGGGGCCGACCGCGTTGGGGCGCTGGAAGATCCAGTTCTGCCACGCGGTGAGCCGACCGAAGATCTTGGTCTCGAGGGTCTCGGGGCCCGCCCAACGCAGGCTGGCCTCCATGCCGGTCAGCGCGTCGGGGGAGAGGCTGACCCGCTCCTCGATCGCGAGCCGGGTCTCGTCTTCCCAGTCGAGCTCGTCCACGAGGTAGGTCACGAGCCCGGCGTCGTCGGCCTCCTGGGCGTCGAAGAGCTTGGGCTCGCTGGCGAGCTCCTCGGCGACTTCGGGAGTCTTGAGGAAGCGCGAGTGCAGCCGGCTGAGCGAGTTGCCCATGGGGAGCAGCCCGCCGTTGAGCGGCGAGATCCCGAGCTTCGCCGCGTCGTCCTCGAGCATGTAGGTGCGGTCGCCGGCGAGGGCGAGCTCGAGCAGGCAGCCCGCGAAGCAGCTCTCGGGGGTGACCAGCGCGAAGAAGCTCTTGGCGGTCATGTCGAGCCGCTTGAGCACGCGCTTCATGTTCCCGAGGACCTCGTGCACGAACCAGTCGTCGCGCTGGGCGAAGAGCGCCGCGTCGTGATCCAGCACGCGCTGCGGGTCGCCCACGGTCTCGAGCAGCGCGAGGCCGATCTCCGGGTAGTTGAAGCGCAGGCGCAGCAGCGCGTCGTCGAGCTCACGGAAGGCGCGGAGCGCGTAGAGCTCCGAGCCCTGAGCGCGGGGGTCCTTGACCTGGGCGTCCTCGGCGCTCGGACCTTTGACGATCAGGCGGCAGGTCCGCGGCTGGGTGCCCCACAGCAGCTCGACGTGGGTGTAGTGCAGCCCGGCCTCGTCCTCGGTCGGGGTGATCGGGGCGAGCTCGATCCCCTCGCGCTCGGGGCGTCCGGCCCCGGCCACCTCGGCGGCGCGGGCCGCGACCTCGTCGGCCCACTTGGAGGTGGGCCAGGTGCGGTCGACCAGGCCCCACTTCACGGCGCGCTTGCCCTTCACGCCCTCGGCCAGGGTCGAGAACACGTCGGCGAGGTCCCTGCGGACCTTGCGCTTGTCGACCACGCGGGTCAAGCCGCCGGTGCCGGGCAAGACGCCGAGGAAGGGCACCTCGGGCAGCGAGACCGCCGAGCTCTTGTCGTCGATCAGGTAGATCTCTTCGCAGGCCAGCGGCAGCTCGTAGCCGCCCCCGCTGGCGACCCCGTTGAGCGCGGCGACGTAGGTCTGGCCGCTGTGCTCGGTGGCGTCTTCGATGTAGAGCCGCGTCTCGTTGGTGTACTTGCAGAAGTTGACTTTGAACGCGTGGCTCGACGAAGCGAGCATGAAGATGTTCGCGCCCGCGGAGAACACCCGCTCTTGCGCCCCGGTGACCACCACGCAGGTCACCTGCGGGTGCTCGAAGCGCAGGCGCTGCACGGCGTCTGCGAGCTCGATGTCCACGCTCAGGTCGTAGCTGTTGAGCTTGAGCTCGTAGCCGTCTTTCAGGCCCTGCTCTTCCTGAATGTCGATCTTGATCCAGGCGACGGCGCCTTCGACCTCGAGCTTCAGGTGGCGGTAGCGAGAGGGGTGGGTCTCGAATTGGACCTTCACGAGTGCGCTTTTGGTGCTCATGCGCCAGACGGTACGGCATCCCTGTGCGACGTGCAAGATAGTGCTTGAAATTCCCAGACAAGGAATTATATTGCAGTTCATGACCGAGCTGCTGAACCGCGTCGGCTCCCGAACCCGCTCGGCTCGCAAGCGTCAAGGGCTCACCATCAAGCAGTTGGCCGACGCCGCGGGCCTCAGCCCGCGCTTCGTGAGCGAGCTCGAGGCTGGGCGGGCCAACATCGCGATCGGGCGCCTGGAGCAGGTCGCCGCAGCCCTGAGCCTGGACCTGGTCGACCTCGTGCTCGACCCTGGCGGGCGCTGGGGTCGCCTTGGGCACCTCTTGCACGGGCGCAGCCCCGCCGAGTTCGCGCGCAGCGTGGAGGCCGTGGAGCTCGCGCTGGAGGCGCCGCGTCCGCGGGCGATCGCGCTCCTTGGCCTGCGGGGGGCCGGCAAGAGCAGCCTCGGGCCGCAGCTCGGCGAGGCGCTCGGCCTCGAGTTCGTCGAGCTCGACGCGCGGATCGAGCAGGCCGCGGGGCTGAGCCTGAGCGAGGTCTTTGCGCTCCACGGCGAGGCCTATTACCGTCGCTTGGAGCGCCAGTGCCTCGCGAGCCTGATCGCCGCCCCGGAGCCCACGGTGATCGCGCTCGGGGGAGGGGTCGTGACCAACGACGAGGCCTTCAAGCTCGTCCAGGACCGCTGCACGACCGTGTGGCTCAAGGCCGACCCCGAGGATCACATGCGCCGGGTGCTCGCCCAGGGCGACCGGCGCCCCGTGGCCGGGAGCGGGGACGCGATGGCCGAGCTGCGCTCGATCCTCGCGGCCCGCGAGCCCCTCTACCGTCAGGCTCGCGTGCACGTCGACACCTCGGCCCTGGGCGAGGACACGCTGCATGTGCTATTGCAGAGGGTCGAGGCGAGCGGGTGGGTCGCGAGGGCATCCACGGGCTGAGCGGACTCTGCGCTCGTGCGTGCGAGGGCGGGCTCGACCGGGTTGAATGAAGCGGAGGGCGCGCGTCGCCCGGAGTGGACCCAAAGGACAGAATGCTCACTTCGTACGACCTGGTCGCCGCCAAGCTCCTCGTTCAGCTGCGCTTGATCGAGGCCCGGGCGGTGCGCAAGGCGCTCCACTACCTCGACGAGCGTCCGGAGCTCGGCTTCGGGCTGATGACCTACCTCGCCCGCCAGGACCTCGTGTCCGCCGAGGACCTCGACCGGGTGAGCAACTACGTGGCGCTGTTCCAGGAGCGCCGCCACCAGGCCACCGCGCTGCGCGAGCTCGAGCAGGAGGGCATGGAGAACACGGTGATCTACGACCTGATCGCCGAGCTCGACGCGGCGGAGCCTGGGGCCCGGGTGGGGAACCTCCTGCTCCAGCGCGCGCTGCTCAGCCTCGACCAGTGCGCGGAGCTCGAGAGCCGCGTGCAAGGGCACCTGAGGGCCGACACCGGGCGCCTGCTCTCTGCCTACCGCCGGCACGACTTCAAAGGGGTCGAGCGGCCCCTGGTTCAGCGGCCCTTGATCGACGAAGACGCCTTCCGCCTGAGCGTGCTCTTCCGCTCGGAGCTGACCCAGTGGAAGGTCAACGACGGGATCCCCATGGTCTCCGTCGACCCCGACGCCACCGGCGAGCCCGAGCAAGCCAAGTTCAACCAAACCCTGTTCGCCGAGCGCGAGCTCGGTGAGGACCTCTACGGCTTCGAGCAGGGCGACTTCATCGGCCCCTACTGCGTGCGGCGCGCCCTGGGCCAGGGCGGCATGGGGCGGGTCTACCTCGCCACCGGACCCGGCGACGACTACGTCGCGATCAAGGTCCTGCGCGCCGAGCTCGCCGAGCCCGAAGACTACGCGCGCTTCGAACGCGAGGCGGTGATCTGCGCCCGCCTCGAGCACCCCGCGACCCTGCGCCTGCTCGACCGCGGACAGACCGCCGACGGGGTGAGCTACCTCGTGTTCCCGGCCTTCGCGGGGCGGACCCTCGGCGACGCGATCGAGGAGCGCGGCCGCCTGCCTTTGGCCGACGCGTTCACGATCGGGGTCCAGCTCCTCGACGCCCTCGAGGCGATCCACGAGAAGCAGATCGTGCACAAGGACCTCAAGCCCGACAACGTGATGCTCCTCGACCGGCCGGGGCGCTACGCGCTGTGCCTGATCGACTTCGGCCTGGCCCACGTCGACGACGGCACGAGCGGCGCGCCGAGCAAGCCGCTGTTCCTCACCCGCCAGAGCGAGATCGTGGGCTCGCCCGCCTACATCAGCCCCGAGCAGGTCACCGGCGACCCGACCACGGCGCAGACCGACCTCTACTCCTTCGGGGTGATCCTGTTCCACATGCTCACCGGGCGGCTGCCGATCACCGCCAAGACCCACTACCAGCTGCTCGACGCCCACGTGCACGACGACCCGCGCACCCTGGCGGCCATGGCGCCCGACATCGCCTGGGACCCGGCGCTGCAGGGCTTGATCACGCGGCTCCTGCACAAGAACCCCGACGCGCGCCCGACCTGCGCCGCGGAGGCGCGCGCGAACCTGAAGGACTGCCAGCGCAGGATGCTCGGGGCGTGAAGGCCCGGCCCGCCTGGCCGCGGGGGCTCGGCTGAGCCCGCCGGCGAGGCCTACGGCAGCAAGCGGCGCGAGAGCCGCCACACGTCGCCCCCGCGGGAGGCGACGAAGCGGCGGGTGAAGCCCAGGGCGCCGGGGCGCGCCCGCCCCGCGCCGAGCTGGGCGAAGAGCTCGGCGTGGGCCTCGACCACCCGCGGCATGTCGAAGGCCTCGCGCACCCGCGCCCGACCCAGGAGCGCCAGCCGGCTGCGGTCCGCCGGGCGGTTGAGCAGGGTCCGCAGGGCGTGGGCGAAGGCGCCCACGTCGTCCGAGGGCACGAGCACCCCGCAGCCCTCGCCGATCACCTCGCGGTTGGGCGAGATGTCCGAGGCGACCACGGGCGCGCCGGCGGCGAGGGCCTCGAGCAGGGTGTTCGAGATCCCTTCGGAGCGGCTGGGCAGCGCGCACACCGTGCAGCCGCGGAGGAGGCCCCACACGTCGTCGCGCCGACCGAGGAAGGCGACTCGCTCCGCGACCCCGAGCTGGGCGGCGAGCTCCCGCAGCTCCTTGGCCTGGGGCCCCGAGCCCGCGAGCAGCAGGCGCGCGAGGGGGAGCTCCTCGGCGAAGGTGGCGAAGGCGTGCAGCAGGAGGTCGACGCCCTTCTGCCGGTCCAGGCGCCCGGCGAACAGGATCGTGGGGGCGTCGCCCAGGGGCTGCACCGGCGCCGCGGCTGCGACGGCGTCTACGTCGACGCCGTTGGGGATCCGCGACATGTGCTCGGCGCGGAAGCCCATTTGCCTGGCCTCGGCGGCGATCTCGTCGCTGATGCACACCAGCTGCGCGGCGCTCAGCCCGCGCAGGACCTGTTCGCGGTCGCGGATCGCCAGGCCTTGCAGCGCGCTCATGTCGCCCCAGGTCCCGCCGCAGGCGAGCTTGACCACGACCGGGGCGTCGAGGACCTGCCCCAGGCGCGCCCCGATCGCGCCCATCATGAGCTGCACCGCGTAGATCACGTTCCAGCGGTCGCGGTTGCGGTAGAGGATCCCGGCCGCGGCCGACTCGTAGAGCACGAGCGGGACGCGGTAGAGCCGGACCCCCTCGCGCTCCTCGTACCACGAGCGCTCCGGCAGCCGCGCCAGGCCGGGGGCCGTGCACGTGATGAGGGTTACTGGCATGCCGATCGCGACCAGCCCCCGCGCCAGCGCCATGGCCTGGCGCTCCATGCCGCCGAGCGCGTCGACGTCGCGCACGAGGATCGCCACGCCCCCGGCGCGGGCGCCGCCGGGCTGGGACCAGCGCCGGACCTGGTCTGCGACCAGCTTGGCCGTCGAGACCACCCCGTCGCGGCCCGTGCGCAGGCTGGCCTTGGTGGTCGCGCGCAGCACCTCGGCGCGCGACCCCGGGAGCACCAGCAGGCGCGACTCGTCGGGGCGGTGCTGGGCCTTGAGCTCGGTGAACAGCTCGACGTGCTGACGGGCGACCTGGTCGAGGTCGTAGTGGGCCTCGATGTGGGCGCGGCCGGCGCTCCCCAGGCGCGCGCGCAGCGCAGGGTCGCCGAGGAGGCGCTCGAGGGCCGCGGCGAGGGCGGCGGCGTCGCCTGGCGCGACCAGGAGCCCCTGCACGTCGTGGGTCACGAGCTCGGAGGTCCCGCCGACCCGGGTCGCCACCACCGGCACGCCGCTGGCCATGGCCTCGAGCAGCGCGTTGCTGGTGCCCTCTGCGTCCGAGGGCAGCACGAGCACGGCGGCCTCGGCGAGGAGCCCGATCACGTCGGGCTGGCGCCCGACGAAGCGGACCACGTCGCCCAGGCCACGGCGCTGGACCTCGACGCGCAAGCTGCCGAGCAGCGGCCCGTCTCCGGCGAGCACGACCTCGAGGTCTGGCACCCGCTGGCGCAGCGTGGCCGCGGCGGCGAGCAGGAGGTCGATCCGCTTCTGCGCCCCCAATCGCCCGAGGAACAGCACCCGCGGGCGCCCGGGGTCGGGGCGCAGGGGGAAGCGGCGCAGGTCGATCCCGTTCTTGACGCGCACCACGTTCTCGGGGGCGATCTCGAGCAGCTCGAGCGCCTCCCGCTCGATCTCGCCGCTGATCGCCGCGATCCGCGTCGCGGCCTGCAGCCCCGCCTGCTGACGGGCGCGGTCGAGGCTGTGCAATACGCCCTGCGCGTCGCCGAAGCGCCCGCCGCAGGCGAGCTTGACCACCACGGGCAGGCCCAGGCTCTCGCCGATGCGGCTCGCGATCGCCCCGGTCTCGTAGTGCACCGAGTAGATCCCGTCGAGCTTCGTGCGCCGCCGGGCGATCGCGTTGAGCGCCGTGACCTCCAGGATCCCCAGGGAGGTCGCCCAGTCGACGGCGGCGAGCACCGGCACCCGCACGACCTCGAGCTCGCCCACGCGCTCTCGCAGCGGACGGCGCTTGGTCGAGGGCGAGGTCGTGACGTAGGTGACCGGGACGCCAAACTCCGCGATCCGCTCGGCGAGCCGCCGCGCCTGGCCCTCCATGCCGCCGCTGAAGTCGAAGCCGCACGCGAGGAAGGCCAGCCCCTTGAGCTCGGGCTCGTGCATCGGGTGGCTCAGCCGAGCCCGAGGGCGCGTCGGGTCCAGGCCGCGGTGCGCTCGAGGCCTTCGCGCAGCGGGACCCTCGACTCGAAGCCGAGGAGCGCCTCGGCGCGCGTGAGGTCGGCGTGGGTCAGGGGCATGTCTCCGGCGGCCGCGGGCAGCTGCTCGATCTCGAGGGTCACGCCGCTGACCTCCTCGATCAGCCCGAGCAGCTCGCGCATGCTGGTGGTCGCGCCGCCGCCGATGTTCGAGACGTGGAACTCGCCCGGGGTCGCGCGGTCGAGGGCGGCGACCACGCCGCGCACGATGTCGTCGACGTAGGTGAAGTCGCGGATCACCGAGCCGTCGCCGAAGAGCGGGATCGCCTCGCCGAGGTAGGCGCGACGGAGGAACTTGCCGATCGCCATGTCGGGTCGTCCGCGCGGGCCGTAGACGGTGAAGAAGCGCAGCCCGATCGCGCCGAGGCCGAACAGCTCGACGTAGGTGGCGGCCATCAGCTCGTTGGCGCGCTTGCTCGCCGCGTAGGGCGAGAGCGGGCGGGAGGCGGGCTGGGCCTCGCGGAAGGGGGCCGTGGCGTCGCCGCCGTAGACGCTCGACGACGAGGCGAAGGCGAGGCGCTGGACGCCGGCTGCGCGCAGGGCCTCAAGCAGGTTCAGCGTCCCGGTGACGTTGATCGCGAAGGTGGTGTGGGGGTCCTCGATCGAGGCGCGGACCCCGGGGCGCGCCGCCAGATGGACCACGCCGTCGATGCCCTCCACCGCCCGCGCGACGGCGTCTGCGTCGCGGAGGTCCCCCTCGACGACCTCGACGCCCTGGGCGCTGAGCTCGGCTGCGGTCGCGCGCTTGATCGCGGGGTCGTAGTAGGGGTCGAAGCTGTCGAAGACCCGCACCTGGTCGCCACGCGCCAGGAGCGCCTCGCTCACGTGCGAACCAATGAACCCGGCTCCGCCGGTGACGAGGTGGCGCGCCACAGTCCCTCCGCGGGGAGAGTGTATCTGGTTTTCAGCCCCGCCGGCTGCCCGAACTCAGCCTCGGAGCTTGAGGGTTTGATACTTCGCCCGAAACTTGCGCGCGCGCTCCTCGTCGCCCAGGCGCTCGTAGAGCTGCGCGGCGTAGCGGTAAGCCCGCCCGTACTCGGGGTCGATCTTGATCGCGGCCTTGAGCGCCGTGCGCGCCTCCTCGAGGCGCTCGCAGCGGACCGCGGCCGCCGCGTAGAGCACGAAGGCTTCGGGGTCGTCCTGGTCGAGCTTGCTCAGGTGGCGGAAGGCCCGCCGCGCCCGGTGGTAGTCGCCGATCGAGGCGTAGGTCTTGCCCAGCAGGTGCACGGCCCGCGCGAAGTTCTTGTCGCCGCGCACCGCCTTCTCGAGGAGCGGGATCGCCGCGGCGGGCTCACCGTCCTCCACGTGGGCGCGGGCCCGCTCGTAGAGCTCGAGCGGGTTGGCGTCGCTGCGCCCCGAGCCGGCGAACATCGAGTTCATCGACGACTCTTGGGGCACGGTGGGGGCGTTCATGAGGTCCGGAGTCGGGTCGTCGGCGTCGCCGACGTCGAGCGAGTTGCCGGCCACGAGCCCGTGGGGCTCGAAGTCCTGGGTCGGCCCCCGCTGGAAGACCTCGGTTTCCTCGTCGTCGTCGGCGAAGGAGTCCTCGGGGTCGAAGGCGTAGCCGCGCAGGCTGACGATCATCTTCACCTCGCCGGTGCCGCCGGCGAGCTTCACGTCGCTGATCGCGTCGCACTCGAGGAGCTCTTCGACCATGGTCCGCGCCAGGCCCCAGGGGACCCCGCGCAGGTCGACGTCGAAGCCACGCGGGACGTCCTCGAGCGCGTGGTCGTATTCGTGGAGCAGCTCGCGCAGGACGCTCATCGCCTCGCGGCGAGTGCGCGAGTTGGGGCCGCCGCGGCGCGCGGTGGGCTCACGCTTGCGCGAGCGCTCGGCGCGAGGCGGGTCCGAGGCGCCGCGGTCGCGCTTGGACTTGCCCTTCTTCCCCTTGCTCGGCTCCACGTAGGGAGCGTCTTCGGGGACCCGCAGCTTCGAGTGGCAGCGCAGGCAGCGCACCTTCTTCCCGCGGAAGGTCTCCGGAACCCGAGCCTCGTGACCGCACTCGGAGCAGTTGATCCGGATCTTCGCCATGAAGCGTCCAGCGTACCAGGTCGAGGGAAGACGGGGTAGAGCCCGCGGTCAGACCGCGAGCTCGGCGCGCCCGTTTTGGATCACCTCGACCCCGGCTTGATTGACGACGCTCACCCCGTAGACCTTCCGGCCCTCGAGGGCGTCGAGCTCCCAGGCGCTGACGGTGAGCACGTCCCCGCTGAGCACGGGCTTCGAGAAGCGCACGCCCAGCCGCTTGAGCCGCGCGGGATCGCGGCCCCCCAGGTGGTCGACGAGGGCCTTGGCCGCGAAGCTCATGGTGCACAGGCCCTGGAGGATCACCCCGGGGAAGCCCGCGAGCTTGGCGACCTCGGCGTCGGTGTGGATCGGGTTGTTGTCGAGGGAGGCGTCGGCGTAGACCAGACTCTGGTTCGGGGCCACGGTGATCTGCTCGCTGAACAGCGGGGGCGGCGGGGCGCTGGCCGCGGGCGGGGGGGCCTCCTTGGCGCCCTTGCTCTTCGCGCCGCCTTCGCCGCGAATGAACATCGAGGCGCCGATCCGCACGGCGAGCTCGCCGCCGACGTAGAGCCGCTCCTCGAGGCGCAGGAGCTCGCCGGAGCTCTTGCGCTCCATGCCCGTGATCTCGGCGCGCAGCGCGCACAGGTCCCAGGGGTGCAGCGGGCGGAGGAACTCCATGTCCTGCTCGCCGTGCACGAGGCGCAGCACGTCGGCGCCGAGCTCCGGGTCGCTCACGAGGTCGAAGAGCAGGTCCTTGAACAGGCGCACGCTGAACATGGGAGGGGCCATGGCGCCCTCCCCCTCGTAGGCGGGGTTTTCGTCCTGGGTCGCCTTGGCGAAGGCCAGCGCGTGCTCGGGGCGCACCCACTGCGGCTCGCGCGCGCGCCGCACGTGACCCAGGAGGTCGCGGTTGAGGCCGCCCGCGGGCTCTGCCTCGCCGCCGGGCTCGCGGATCAGCTCGGCCACCCGCCGCAGGTCGAAGGCGCTGCCGAACTTCATCAGCTCACCGATGTTGCTCGGCTTGATCCGGCCCTGGACGAAGGCCTGCTCGGCCTTGAGCTCACCAGCCAGGATCTGGGCGTAGTCCTCGAGCGAGGTGGCCACCACGCAGGTCGCGGTGCCCTTGCGGCCGGGCGCGGTCGTCGCCTGACCGTCCTTGACCTCGACCGTCCAGTCTTCGCCTCCCTCGAGGTGGAACTGGACGCAGGCGCTCCAGCCCCCCGCCTTCTCGGGGCGGAAGGTCTCGGGCAGCCGGGTGAAGGCTCGGGTCACGAGCTCCTGGGGGCCGGCCGGGGCGGGCGCGGACGCGGCTGCGGCGGGCTTGCTGTGTTGCTCGGCGAGCTGCTTGGCCTTCTTCATGTCGAAGGCGGAGCCGAACTTCATCATGTCGCCGAGGTTGGAGGCCTTGATCTTGCCGGCC
>JAGQRJ010000922.1 GCA_020425635.1 Planctomycetota bacterium
CCCTGGCCTGGGCCGAGGGGCCCTTCGGCGTCGAGCCCGGCGCGATCGAGGCCAGCTGCCGGCGCGACGGCGACGCCTACGTGCTCCGGGGCACGAAGCGCTACGTGCTCGGCGGCGGGCGCTCGGCGCTGACCCTCGTGCTCGCCCGCGACGAGGCCTCCCAGGCCGCCGACCCCTGGGACCGCCTGGTCTTGCTCGCGGCCGAGGGCCCGCTGCCCGCGAGCGCGCCCGACCGGACCCTGGGGCTGTGGACGGCCGACTACGCGGACGTGACCCTCGACGGCGTGCGTGTGCCCGCGGCGCGCAAGCTCGACACCGCTCAGCCGGGCGCGCTGCGGGCGACCCTCGAGCGCACCCTGGCCCACGTCAAGCTGACCCAGGCCGCGGCCCTGGTCGGCTGTTGCCGCGCGGCCTGCGACTACGCGTTCCACTACGCGACCGAGCGCCAGGCCTTCGGGCAGTACCTCTACGAGTTCCAGGCGCTGGCGTTCATGATGGCCGACATGGCCACCGAGACCGACGGCCTGCGGACCCTGGTGTGGGAGGCGGCCTGGGCCTTCGACCGCGAGGACCCCGCGGCCCTGGGCGGGGCGCTGCGCGCCCACGCCCGCGCGGCCGAGCGCGCGGTGGCGATCACGAGCGACGCGGTGCAGGTGCTGGGGGGTCACGGCTACCTCTGGGACCACCCCGTGGAGAAGTGGATGCGCGACGCGCGCACCCTGAGCCTGGTCGACGGGTTGAGCGTGCCGCTCGACCGCGCGGCGACCTTGACCCTGAGCCAGTAGGAGCACGTCATGGCGATCGAGTTCGAGCTGAGCAAAGGCATGCAGACCGCGCGCGACATGGCGCGCATGTTCGCCGAGACCTACGTCCGGCCCTACGCGCTGGAGAGCGACCAGCTCTGCGGGCCGCACCCGAAGTTCATCGAGGCCTGCAAGCAGTTTCGCCTGGGCACGGGGCAGCTCTCGGGGGTCGACGGCGTCGACGCGCCGAAGACCCCCAAGCCGGGCAAGCTGCGCGAGACCAACCGCATGCGGCTCGTGGCCGCCGAGGAGCTCGCCTGGGGCGACGCGACCGCGGCGCTCAACATGCCGGGCCCCGGGCTCGGCGGGCCCCCGGTGCAGTTCACGGGCACGCCGGAGCAGCGCGAGCGCTTCATGAGCGTGTTCAAGCCCGACGAGTACAAGTTCGGGGCCTACGCGCTGACCGAGCCCGACGCGGGCTCCGACGCCAAGAACCTCAAGACCCTCTGCCGCAAGGAGGGCGACGTCTGGGTGCTCAACGGGAGCAAGATCTACATCACCAACGGCAAGCGCGCCGAGTGGACCGTGGTCTTCGCCACGATCGATCCGGCCCTCGGCCGGGCCGGGCACCGGACCTTCGTGGTCGAGAAGGGCACCCCGGGCTTCAGCTGCCCCAAGGTCGAGAAGAAAATGGGCCTGCGCGCGAGCGAGACCGCGGAGCAGGTGTTCGAGGAGTGCCGGGTCCCGGCGGAGAACCTGCTCGGCGGCGAGGCCCACTACGAGGCCAAGTCCAAGGGCGGGTTCAAGACCGCCATGAAGACCTTCGACGCCACCCGCCCCCTGGTGGCGGTCATGGCCGTGGGGATCGCGCGCGCCGCCTACGAGATCGCCCGCGACTGGGTGCAGGAGCACTACGCGCTCAGCCAACACACGCATCGCTACCACCGCCTGGTCGACACGCTCTGCGAAATGGAGCACGACATTCGTACCGCGCGGCTGCTCTCCTACAAGGCCGCCTACCTCCTCGACCGCGAGCTGCCCAACGCCAAGGAGTCGAGCATGTCGAAGGCCTACGCCGGGAGCATGGTCCAGCGCGTGACCTCCCAGGCGATCGAGCTCCTCGGCCCCGAAGGCGTGCGCGAGCACCGCCTGGTGGAGAAGCTCTACCGCGACCAGAAGGTCTACGACATCTTCGAAGGCACCGGCCAGATCCAGCGCCTCGTGATCTCCCGCCGCCTGTTCGCCAACGCCCGGGACTGAACCTTGCTCAGGGACGGCCTCACGCTCAGCGAGGCCCAGCAGGTGCGTATCCCCGAACTGCGGCGGGAGAAAGAGCGTCGCTGCCGGGCCTACCTGCTCAAGGAGGAAGTGGGCGACAGCGCCGACAACTCAGCGCCATGTGGACCTCCTGCCGTGACTTGATTAGCCAAAGCTGCTCGGTCGCGAGTTCCCCATGGAGCTTGAGCACAGTGAAGTCCAATTCTCCCCTTGCCTCCAACGAGTGATCGAGCCGACGCACTCTTGGATTCGCCAAGGCTCCATAGGCTCAGTGTGACGCAGGCTCCGTCAAGCAATGCCCGGTCCGATCGCAAGTCCCCTCGCTTGGTCCAACCAACGAAGATCACCATCAAGTCTTCATGTTGACAAGGACAACGCTGGCTGATCGGCTGAGGTGATTGCGTTGCAATGATTTGCAACCTGCTCGATCCCCTGCCACGCTTGGCTGGGTTCAGGGTGGAGGAACGGTTGGAGCGCACGAATTGGGAGCTCTTGGCTCTCGCGGGACTAGTACTGGCGCTCGCTTCCCCGGTGGGTGCGCAGACGCAAACCGAGCGCAGCGGATACCGCGCTCGAGCTGACAGCGCTCCCCTCGATGACATTCGCGGTAGCGGGTTGCTCCTTCCGATCAGCGAAGACAAGAGCGGCGTCACCGTTCCCTTTGGCTTCGACTTCCCCTTCTTCGGCACGGCGACCACCCAAGCTGGAGTGACTTCCGAGGGCTACCTGCTGTTTGGTAGCGCGGTGGGCAACGTTCCCGGCACGCTGCCCAGCACGACCGCCCCCAACGGCGTGATCGCGCCTCTGTGGGCCGACTTCGACGTGCGCCGGAACCCCGCCGCCACGATCCACGTGCAAACCCTGGGCACCTTTCCCCGGCGACGCTTCGTCGCCCAGTGGTCGAACCTCCCCTTGGCCACCGACCCCAGCTCTCTCCACACCTTCCAGGTCGTTCTCCACGAGGGCAGCGGTCGCTTCGAGTTCCGCTACGCCGCGGCGCTGCCGCCGGGGAGCGTGGGCTTCGAGGACCCCACGGGCACCCAGGGGCTCGACCTGCGCTCCCTGGCGGCCGGCGGGCAGAGCGTGGAGGTCGTCCAGGGTCCCCCCAACATGGCGACCCTCAGCCCGCGCTCCTCCACCGCGGGGTCTGGGGTCGAGCTGCTCGTGCCCCTCGACCTCAGCGGGCCGCTAACAGGACTCCGCGGTCTGCAAGGCACCCTGCTCGTGACGGCCGAGACCGCGGGGGCGCCCCCGCTCCTGCTCCGCGGGTTCTCGTCTGCGGCCCTCCCCACGGCCTTCGATCAGGAGCCC
>JAGQRJ010000923.1 GCA_020425635.1 Planctomycetota bacterium
GGGCTCTTCGCCTACCGCTCGAGCTTTCGCTAGCCCGCAAAGCTCACCACGAAGTGGTGAGTTTGCGGGGTAGCCGCCGCTCGCCAGCGGTTCGCCCGAGATCCGCCATGCGGTCCAGGGGTACGTCTCAGGGCGGCACGAACGGCGAGCTAACCCTATTCGCTGCAGGGACGTGTCGGCGCGGGGACACGGCAAGCGGTTTGCGCGCAGGGCGCCCGTGAACCCCTGGCGTCTGCTCCTGGCACCCCTCCTCTGCGCCCTGCCCTTGGCCGGGGTCTGCGTGGCTCAGGAGGCGCCGCCGCCTCCGGCGGTGGCCCCGGAGCTCGACCCCTTCAAGGACGTGCGCCGCAGCGACGGGACCTTGCGCTGGGGCGAGCTGCTCCAGCGCGGCGGCGAGCCAGGCCCGCGCCTGGCGAACTTCAGCCTCGAGACCTTCCTCCGCGAGCTGACCCAGGTCGTCAAGGCCGGGGACCGCGCGCGCACGCGCGAGTTCTTCGACGGCGTGATCGCCACCGACTTCTACACGACCTACGGGGTGTTCGCGATCACTTCGACCGCCGTCGAGCTCGGCTACGACATGGCCTACCGGCGCTACCTGCACCGCTACGTCAGCCCGCGGATCGCGAGCGGCATGCTGCGAACGAACCTCGCGCTCTCGACCGGGATCGCGCTCGCCGAGCTGGTCAACGGCGACCTGGGGGGCAAGTCCTTCGCGATCTCGCTGGGGAGCCTCGGGATCTCCTCGGCCCTGGTCGAGGCGGGCGCCTCGCGGATCCCGGCCCTGCGCCGCTTCAAGCTCGCGATCAAGGGCAAGAACGCGAGCAAGCTGCTGCGCACGGGCGGCTTCGTCTACCAGACCGCCGAGCTCGCGCTGGTGTTCTTCGTGGGCCGTTTGATCGAAGAGCGCTACTACGCGGTGCAGTCGGCGCGGGAGGCGCACCTGGCCCTCGAGGCCGCCTCGGCGACCGCGCTCGCCGCCCTCACCCACGCCGGCGACGCCGCGGCTGCCGAGGCCTGCCTGCGCACCTACGAGGCGGCTTGGACCGACTACCGCAACGCGCTCTACGCGCCCTTGCTGCGCGATCAGCAGGTCTTCCTCTCGCGCTTGAGCGAGCTCGCCGAGGAGGCCAAGCTCGCCGACGACCGGGTGCAGGAGGCCCTGGCGCGCGCTGCGCGCTATCCCAAGCTGCCCGTGGCCGAGTTCCTCGAGCACCAAGCCAGCGAGGCAGACGCGAAGTTCCAGCACGAGCTCGACGCGCTCTCTGAGGTTTACCTGCGCGACGCGAGCGAGCACTTCGGCGAGATCTACAAAGGGCGGCGGGCCCCCTCGGATCCGTTCGCTCCGGCGTTGGCCCTCGCGCGCTCGGAGAGCGCCGCCCCCCAGGCGGGCGGCGCGTTCCGCCGCGCGCACCGGCGCGCCTCGCGCAACCGACTCCAGAGCTATGCCCAGGAGCAGACCGCGCTCGAGGTGTGCGCGGCGCTGAGTCCGCAGCACGCCGCGGCGATCGCGGCCGCGGGCGCGCGGGTCGCGGCCGTGCGCAAGGCCGACGAGGCCCTCGCCGCCGAGGGCAGCCCGCTCTCGCTGCTCGGCCTCGCCCCCGGCCAGGGCGGCCTCGGCGCGGCGCTCCAGCGCGAGCCCGAGTAGCGCGCGGGGTCGGCTGACGAGTCGACGGGGGAGCGATAGACTCGCCCTCCATGGACGCCCCCAAGCCCTCCCACGTTCCGGCGCACCTCGCTCGCCCCTCGGCTCCCAAGGCCTGTCCGAGCTGCCAGGCCTCGGCCGACGCAGGACGGCTCGTGCGCTGCCCGCGCTGCCACGCCACCCACCACGCCGAGTGCGTGTGGGAGCAGAGCCGCTGCCCCTGCGGCTACGACCTCGAGGACGAAGCGCGACGCCTCGCGGTGGTGTGGGCCGAGCGCTCAGCGCGCTGGCTGTTCCTGCTGCCGACCCGCTGGGCGGAGGGCACGCGGGAAGGTGTGCGCGCCCAGCGACGGTTCTTTGGCTCGCTGTGCGCCTCCGCCGCCGTGCTCAGCGCCGTGCTCACCGCGGTGCTGCTCGTCGTGCTGCACGTGATCCTGACGCAGGCCCAACTCGCGTAGGGAGAGGGTCGAGGGAGTGGCCGAGACCGACGCCGAGACCGAGGCCGACGCCGAGGCCGAGTCCGACGCCGAGACCGAGACCGAGACCGACGCCGACGCCGACGCCGACGCCGAGACCGAGACCGAGACCGACGCCGACGCCGACGCCGAGGCCGAGACCGACGCCGACGCCGAGACCGACGCCGACGCCGAGACCGACGCCGACGCCGAGACCGAGGTCGATCCTGAAAACC
>JAGQRJ010000924.1 GCA_020425635.1 Planctomycetota bacterium
CGGAAGAACGCGGCGTCGGCCTCGTTCGCCGACCAGGGCTTCCGCCCCGCCCGCTCGCCCTGAGGTCGTTCGCGTTCAACGGCCGCGCTGGGGTTGCCACGCTGCCGTGGGGGGAGGCTCAGCCCGCCGAGGCCGGTGGTCCCCCCGCAGGCGTCGACGGCTCGGGGGCCGTGGGGGTGTCGTTGGGCTCGGGGACCGCCGAGACGAGGAACACCGGGCAGGGCGCCTCCTGGAGGACCGCCTCGACCACACTGCCGACCCGCACCTCGGCCTGGCGCTCCACGCCGCCGGCGCCGTGGCTGGCGAGCATGATCAGGTCCGAGCCCTGCTCCTTGCTCACCGCGAGCAGCGCCTGGACCGGGGAGGTCTCGATCACCAGGGTCTTGGTCTCGACGCCCTTCTCGCGCAGCAGCGCGGCGACCTTCTCCAGGTAGACCTCGACCTTCTGCACGAAGTCGTCCTCCTGGGAGCCTTCGGGGGCGCAGAGCAGGGTCACCTCGCTCTGGAACTTGGAGGCGAGCTCATGGACGTGCGGCAGCACCTGCTCCGCCACCGAGGAGCCGTCGAGCGCGACCAGCAGCTTCTTGAAGCGCGTGCGGGTGCTGCGCCAGTCGTCGGTCGGGCGGATCAGGAGGAGCGGCGGCGTCGTCTCGTGGATCACGTCCATGGTCACGTGCGACTGGACCAGGCGCGCCAGCCGCGAGCGCCCCTGATTGGAGATCACCACGAGGTCCACGTCGCCGGCCGTGGCGACCGCGACGATCTCCGTCGCCGCCGTACCGCTGCGGAGCTCCGTGGTCGCGGGGTAGCCGGCCGAGGCCAGGTCTTCCTGCACGTCGTCGAGGTATTCGCGGCTCGACGCCTCCGTCGGCACGGTGGAGGTCGCGCCCAGCTCGCCAGGCGGCGCGTCCGCGTCGAGCACGGTCATCAGCTTGATCGACCCGTTGTAGTGGCGAGCCATGGTCTGGGCCTGCGCGAGGGCGAGCTCGGCGAGGGGGCTCTGGTCGAGCGGCACGAGGATGTGCGCGTAGTCGACGCCGGCGTAGAGCTTGTCGCCCAGGTACTGCGGGAGGTAGCTGGTCGAGATCAGCTGCCCCAGGCGGTCTCCCACCGTAGGAGGCGTGCCCAGCCGGCTGCGAATCCGGCGGAAGGCGACGTAGAGCAGCGGCAGGATCACCACGTACATCCAGGCGCCTTCCGTGAAGCGCTCTTCGAAGATCACCACCGTCGCGCCGCTGGTCAGCAGCGCGGCCAGCATGACCCCTCCGAGGGTCGCCAGGCCGCCCAGGGTCGGGCCGCGACGGTTCTCGCGCAGGAGCCGCTTGACCGTGGCCCACCCGGTGAGGCTGAGCAGAATGAACACGCCCGCGGCGTAGAGCGCGAGGTAGGTCTCTTCGTGGGTACCAAACACGAGGAAGCACAGCACGCACACCGCGACCATGAGCCACACCGGCGGGGCCGCGACCCCGTAGCGGTTGCGCTCGCCCAGCCAGGCCGGAATGTAGTGGCGATAGCGGAGGCCCAAGCTCAGGTTCTGGGCGCCCTGGGCGGCCGCCGCGGCTGCCGAGGCCAGCACCGCGACCCCGATCAAGGTGCCTAGGTAGGGGAGCGGGGCCGGGAGCAGCGCGTCCATGGTCTGGGTGAAGACCGAGACCTCGGCGTTGTTGGGGTCTGCCAGCGCGAAGATCGCTGGGCCCACGATCAGCATCGTGAGCGAGGTCGTGCCCATGACGATCACCAGGCTCCCGAAGGCCTTGCGCGAGCGCTCCTGGGACGGTCCTTCGTAGGCCGCCACGAGGTTCGCGAAGATCTCGATCCCGGTCATGAGCGCGAGGATTCGTGAGTAGCCGCCGAGGGTGGTCGAAATGTTCTCGGAGGAGAAGGCCTCCCAGTGCACCGAGGGGAAGTGCAGGCCGCGTTGCCAGATCGTGGCCCCGATCATGACCCACAGCAGCAGGAGCACCGCCGCCGTCGCGGGGCCGAAGGTGCGCGCCGCGACCTTGGGGCCGAGGTTGACCGCGAACCCGATCGCGACCGTGATCCCCAACGCGACCAGGAGCCCCGCGGGCACGCCCAGCAGCGACTGCTTGAGCACCACGAAGCGGTCGGCGAGGAAGGTCACCAGCGCGGCGACGCTCACGAGGAAGGTGAGGGTGTATTCGATCACCGTGATCCCGGCGTTGAGGATCACGGCCCAGGTCCCGAACTCGTCCTCGCACAGCCCGCTGCCGCCGCTTCCATCGGTGATCCAGGTCATGACCCGGCGGTAGACCAGCCCGACGACCACCACGGTCAGCACCGCGAGCCACACCGCGGCGCCCATGACGACCGAGCCGAGGCCGGCCGCGACGATCAGCTTGAGGAACGGCCCGAACACGTAGAGCGGCGAAGTCGCCGGGTCGCCGCCGCCCGCGAGGGCTCCCTCGAGGGAGCCGGAGAGCTTGTGATTGACGTGGGACATGGCGTCCAGGCCTCCAATCCGACAGGAGCAGCCCGCGGCCGCACCCTGCGGTCCAAGCAGCCGCGCCGAAATTAACACGCTCGCAGCGCGAGGGTTGCCCTCCCACGGAGCGGGCTACCGAGCCGCGAGGTCCGGGTCCCAGGGGCCCTCGTCGCGGCGAAACACGGGCAGCTCGAAGGTGGCGCGGTAGTCCAAGCCGGGCAGGTCGGCGTGGACCTCGAGCTCCCACACGATCCCGTCGCGACCGTGCGTGGACGTCTCGTCCCGGTCGGCGGGCAGCTCGAGGTCGAGCGGGACCTCCAGCCGACCCGGGCTCGCGCTCGAGTCCCGTCCGTCGACGCGAGCCTCGTGCTCCCAGAGCACGTCGCGCCGGCGGACCTCGCCGCGGTCCTGGGAGCTGCTCTGCTCGTAGCTGTGGACGCAGCGCAGGCGGGCGCGGAATCCGTCGACCGGGTGGAGCTCGCGCGCCACGCCGGAGTGGAGTACGCCCTGCAGGCGCTCGCCGAGGAAGAGCGGGCTGCGCGCGAGGACGAGCGTGCTCGCGCCAAACTTGCTTCGGTGGAGCTTGACGCGCACCCCCACCGCGACGAAGACGAGCGCCATGAGGCCCGTGCCCACCGCGGCCAGACCCACGACCTCGTCGCCGCTGAAGCTCCAGCCTCCCGCCAGCGCCAGGGCGAAGGCCGTCCACACCGTCGCCCCGCACAGCGCCAGCCCTCCGTTGCGGACCGCGTCTTCCTCGATCGCCCCCGAGACCCAGTCCGGGCGGCGGCGCCACAGCGCGCGCTTCCACGCGCGCTGCGCCTCGGCGACCTCGGCCTCGC
>JAGQRJ010000152.1 GCA_020425635.1 Planctomycetota bacterium
GCGACGCGCTGGGCGGCGCTCACCGCGTCTGGCCCTCGCGCTTCGCTTGCCCGAACAGGCTGAGGACGTCCACCCGGCGCTCCTCGGCTTCCGCCTGGCGGCGGTGGTGGAGGTCGACCCCCCAGGTCTCCCGCCCGAACGTGGAACAGGTATCCGCAGCGTGAGACCTTGGGTGTTTCTCGCCAGTCGTCAGACCGCTCGCCCCCGAGCCCCGGCCGAAGGAGCCTCCCATGCCCAGCGTTCACTACGTCGAGATCGTGTGCGAGGACGTCGACGTGCGGTGCGCGTCCCTCGAGCAGCTCCACGGACTCTCCTTTGGGCCGGCGGTCCCCGACCTCGGGCAAGCTCGCGTGGCGGAGGCGCACGACGGGAGCCTCGTCGGCGTCCGCGCTCCGCTGGCCGAGCACGAGACGCCGATCGTGCGCACCTACCTCACGGTCGACGACATCGCGCAGGCCGTCGAGCACGCGCAGCAGGCCGGGGCGACCATCGCCTACCCCCCGACCAAGCAGGGGGATACGGGCACCTGGGCGATCTACCTTGCCGGCGGGTTGCAGTTCGGGCTCTGGCAGCGCTAGGTGCGCCCTCCGGCGGAGGCGCCGTTGGCGTCGAAGCCAGTCCTGGTCTCGCGCGGGCCGCTTGCGACGACCTCGTCGTCCACGCGGAGCAGGGTCGCTGCGCTCGAGCTCTTCGGCGGCTCGGCGGCGTCGTTCACGGCTTGCATGGCGAACTAGGGAAGGCTTTCGCGGAGGAGGGTCTGCTCGTTCCGTTGATCGTGCTCGCTGCCGTCGAAGGCGAGCTTGGCGCGCACGTGGGAGCGAACCTGGGCCGAGTGCAGGCTGGGGGATTGGGTGACCTGCTGTTGCACTCGGATCGTGGCCAGTCCGTCGACCCCCGGCAGCGGAAGCCGGAGGTCGAAGGCGAACGCGATCCGGTAGGTGAGGCCGCCTTCAACGCGTTCGACGCCGAGCAGCCTGCCGCGCACGCTCCCTTCGGCGTCGTCTCCAGACACCCCGAGCAGCCGCGCCCCCGCGGCGGGGGAGAGCGTCCACTCCTCCCCCACGGCGACGGGCTCGACCGGTACCAGCTCGGTGACTCCGACCGAGCGCAGGCTCGACGTCAGGAGGCCGTGGCCTTGCAGACGTTTGGACAGCTTCGTCTCTGGCTTCCAGCCGGAGGAGGTCCGGCGCATGACGTGCCGGGTCCCGGGCCGGAGGAGGGCGTCTCCGTCCTTGCTGAGCTCTGAGTAGACCCGCTCTTCGCCACGCTCCGTGACGCGGGACTCGTAGCTCATGACCTCCCTGCTGGAGGACTGGGGAGAGCGCGTGAGCGACGTCCGGTGAACCCGAGAGTGAGGCACTTCGTCCCGCAAGAGCTTGAGGTCGTAGCGGATCGTGTCCAGGGTCCCGCGGGTCTCCGCGCGGTAGTCGCCGCGGACGAAGGTCACCTCCACCTCTTCGCCCACGGGACGGACCGTGAGGCTCTCCTGGGTCTCCGCGCGGGGCTTGGCGCTGAGCGCTCCCGTGAGCCCCACGGTTTCCGCCACGGACCCTCGGTACACACCGTCCCGGAAGCTCGCCTGGATCGTGCAGCGGCAGGAGCGGCTTCGTCCGCGCGCGTAGTATTCGAGTCGTCCGTCGGATTCGATCCGCAGCCAGCCCTCGAGAGGCTCTTGCTGGCTGTCGTTGCCCCGCAACGAGTAGGTCTGTTGGGCCACCGCCGGCGACGCCAGCGCCAAGAACGTCAACACGAGCAAACGATTCACGTCGTCCTCCTTCGCGCTCCGTGGGGCAAGCGCGCGGCCAGCGGAAAAGCTGTCCAAGCGGGACTTGCGCGTGTCAGGGCGAGTCTGGCGCAGCGGAGGAGCACGCTTCAGCGACGCGTGGCGTCCAATCAGGACGACTTGCCGGCTAGCCCTGAGCGTTCCGAGTGCGTGGGCGGAACGCCTGTCGTCTCAGGTCTTTGGCGCTGCTGGGGGGCTCGGTCCGTCTCGACGGCTGTCGCACCTGCGAGCTGGCGGAACTCGACAACGGCCTCAGCGAATGGCGTTGAGCCGGTCCCTCGCCGCGTCCAGCACCTTGCGGTCGGTCTGGGGGCCGAAGAAGGTCGCCTGCGACTCGTAGCCGCCGTAGTAATACTCGGTCTCGCTGGCGAAGTAGGAGCCGTGCCCGTTGGCGAGGGCCGCGGGGATCACGTGGTCGAAGCCCAGGGCCCGGCCGTCGCGCTTGATCGCGAGCCCGAGCTCGTGGATCGGCTCGCCGGGGAAGGAGGAGAGCGCGGTGTTTCCAATGCGCACGGCCTGGAAGCGGAACTCGCGCGCGACCCACCCTCGCGGGAACACGAAGGTCACCCGCGGGAGGACGCCCAGGCTGCGGAGGGTGTTGCCGAACCAGCCGTTGCGGAGTCCGCCGTTGACCGAGGGAATGTAGGTCACCCGCGGCGCGCCCAGGTCGACGAGCGAGAACGCGCTCTGCACGACGCCCCGGTCTTGGGTCTGCGCGCTGCTCCGCGCCTGGAGCACGGCGTCGGCCAGCAACTGCCCGGTGCTGTCCCAGTCGCCCTGGGGTTTGATATCGCCCTCGGCGCCGTTGACGAACAGCGCGACCCCGCCGAGCTGGGCCTCGAGCTTGAGGTTCGCGGAGCCCATGACGTCGGCCGAGTACTCCAGGTCCTGGGTCCCGAAGATCGTGCCGTGGATCGCGAAGTTCCACACCGTCGCGACGGGCGCGCCGCCCGGACGGTCGATCCGGATCACGATCAGCTCGGGGTCGATCGAGTCGGGGTCGAGGTCGGGCGAGTCGGCGTGGCGCCGGTTGCCGGTGGCGGTGGTGACCTGGGTGCTCGCCGTGCCGACCCGCGCGGGGCCGAGGGCCTGCTCGGCTTGAAGCATGCTCTGCGCGATCCCGTCGGTGAAGCCCTCGAACACGCGGTCGACGTGGAGGTCGGCGGCGAGGATCGACCACAGGAAGCGCTTGCTGAGGGCGCCGGGGCCGCAGTGGGTGTGCGAGGAGCACACGAGGACCTTCTCGAGGGGCACGCTGAAGCCTTGCGCCGCCGCTTTGCGCCAGGCGGCCTCGACGATCCGCGCCTCGGTGGCGATCGCGTCGAGGGTCACCAGGCAGAAGCGCTCGGTGCCGTTGCCGAGCACGAGGGACTTGGCGTAGATCGGGTCGTGGACCCCGGTCGAGGGCGTGAGGAAGGTGTGGTAGTTGCCCGGGTCGAGGTCGGGGATCAGGCGGCGGCGGGCGCCGCCCCCGTAGCCCGCGAGCGGGACGCCGACCGGCGGGGTCACGTCGACCGAGGCCGCGCCCGCTTCGTAGGCGCCAACCACCGCGGGCGGCGGGTTGGCGAAGGGCGGCTGGCCCGGCGGCGCGGGCGGCGCGGGCGGAGTGGGCGGCGTGGGCAGCGCGGGCGGGGGCAGCGCCCCCGTGCGAAACACGACCAGGGTCTCGGGCAGCGCTGCGCCCGCGAGGCTCGCGAGGGAGTCGGTCAGGCGCAGGAGGTGGTTGGTGTCGGCGTCGAGGGTCCGTGTCGGCGAGACCTCCAACACGCGCGGCGTGACCGCGTTGACGGTCACGTCGACGGGCCCCTGGTCGGTGCTCAGGAGCACGCTCACGTTCGCCACCGCGGTGGTCGGGTCGAGGTCCTCGGTGAAGGTCACCGTGAGCGTGGCGTCGGGGCGGACGTCGAGCTCTCGGTCCTGCGGCGAGGTCGCGAGGACGCTGAAGCCGGCGCTCGTCGAGGTGCTGGCGGCGACCGTCGTCGCGCGGGGGCCGCGTCGGCTGCTCTCCGAGCAACCCGCGGCCAGGGCCAACGCGCAGAGCGCGAGGCCGAGTGTCCTGTGGACCGACATGAATCCCCTCTTCCTCTTCTCCAGCGCGGGATCCTCCGCCCCAGGGCGGGGCGAGTCAAGGTTCGATCTGGGTGTTCCACGGCCCGCTGCCTTCCCCCATGGTTTCCCGTCACCGTGCGGGCCAGCGGGCGTCCTGCCTCGCGCGATTAGCGTCCGCATGCGGACGCCTAGCCTCCCCAAATAGGGTTGACAGCAGGCCTTGTTCCCCGTGAGATCTCGCGCGAGGAAGGCGGATCGAGCATGGGTGGAGGGGTTCGTAGCGCACCGGTGGTGTGTCTCGCTGTGGGCGGCTTGACCCTGGGGTTGGCGGTCAGCTGCACCAGCAGCAGCAGTCGAAGCAACTCGGCGACGACCGCCGCCGCGACGACGAGCAACACGACGACGAGCAGCACGAGCTCGAACGCGGCTCCGCTGCGCACGAACACGGCTCAGGTCGTAGAGCGGGTCGGCGAGGGCTGGCTCGAGCTCAAGCAGGGCCGCAAGGTCGTGCACGTGAAGGGCGGCCCGCGCGAGCGAGGCTACCAATACGGCTACCTGCTGGCCGACGAGATCGAGGGCGTGTTCAAGGCCCTCGAGAACTACGTCAGCGCCGCGGGAGCTGGCCTGCCGGGGTCGGTGATCCACCTCCTGAGTCCCGCGGGCGCCTACCTCTACAAGCCGTTCTTCTCCGCTGCGGAGATCGAGGAGCTGGAGGCGATCGTCGACGGCATGCGGGCCAAGCACCCGAGCACTCCGCTCGACCTCGACGACCTCCTGTTCATCAACGCGCTGATCGACGTCGGCGGCACGGTGGACTTCTCGGTGTTCAAGTGCAGCAGCCTCGCGGTGTGGGGCTCGCTCAGCGAGCAAGGCAAGCTGTTCCAGACCCGCTGCATCGACCTCACCACCGGCACGGGGCTCGAGAACCACGCGGTGGTCGTCTACGTGAAGCCGGAGGGCGGTGTGCCCTACGTGAACCCGGGCTGGGCCGGCATGATCGGCTGCCCCTCCGGGCTCAACGCGCACGGGATCGGGATCGGCCAGGTGTGGGCGTTCAGCGACGACCGCCAGCTGGGCCGCCCCTGGATCCTCGCGACCATGGAGCTCCTGGCCACCGGCGACGACGTCGGCGACGCGGTGCGGATCTTCCTCAACGACCAGCGCACGTATGGCAGCAACTTCGTGTTCACCGACCGCGGCGACACCCGCGGGGGCCAACCACGGGGGATCGCGGTCGAGTCGACCTCGCGCGACCTCGTGGTCTTCCGCGACGACGACCCGCGTGAGGACCTGGCGCTCTACAACGGCCAGCCCTACGGAATCCGGATCAAGGACGCGGTGTTCCGCGGGGACTGCGCGCTCGACCCGCACATTCGCTCGCGCCAAACCGCGAGCAACGGTCCCAACGGCGACCCGCGCACGGCCTCGGCCTACCGAAACCGCTACAAGGGTCAGGCCGACGGGATCCAGGCCTACGCCACGGCGGGGATCAAGATCGGCGCAGCCGAGTGCATCGAGATCACCAAGAACGTGGCCATGCCCAGCCACTCGCTGCAGTGCTGCGTCTACGCCAACAGCGACCTCGAGCTGTGGGTCGCCGACGCGAAGATCGACGCGCAGGGCAACCTGACCCCGGCGTTCCAGGGGACCTACGAGCACCACAGCCTCGACTACTTCACGCCGACGCTGAAGATCGTCCCCGACCACACGCAGCCGGCGCTGGGCTCGACCCTGAACCTCGCGTTCCCGATCACGACGCTGGGCAGCGAGCGTCAGCTCGAGGTCCGCGTGCGGCTGGAGACGAGCACGGGCACCCACGACCTCGGCGTCGTGGGGCTCACGCTGCCCAAGGCCGATCGGGTGACCCCCACGCTCAGCGTCACGATCCCGGCCGGCGCGTCCACGGGCAACGCGACCCTCGTCGCCGACCTGCACGAGGCCTACACCACCGACCTCGTCGACTGCGCCGAGCTGCAGCTCACGCTCACTCCGTAGGGTCGATCCCGAGAGTCGGCCGAGCCACGGTTTAGGAGGCCTCAGGATGAGCGCTGCTCAGGCCTGGTCGCGGGAACGCCAATAGCCCGGTTCGCGGCGGGCGTGCATGCAGGCGACGTCGAGGTTCCATCAAGAACCAACGCTAAGCAAGACCCTACAGCCTGCTGATCGTTGCGCTCCTGGAGCGCGGCGAACCCATGACCCTCGCCGACGTCGCCGCACGCTTGGAGGTGGCCGGGGTCGCTCCGAAGGACGAGGCGCTGCGGTCACTGCAGCGGTGATTCCCGACCCTGGGCAAGTGGTAACAGCCCCGCGCCGCAACCCCGGTGAAGGCTCGTCGCCTTCGACGGTGAAGGCCCACCGCTGACCCGGGCTGCGATCCGGCGCCGTTGAACTTGTGCCCGGGCATGCAGCTTGCGCCTGCGCGGACCCAGGAAGCGGGGAGCGAATGAACGGTCGAGGGCTCGCGTGTGCGTCTCTGGTGGCGTTGGTCCCAGGCTGCGCCGTCGTCACCGGACCCCTCGGCGCCTCTCAGGGGGTCCCGTTCACGGCGACGGCGGTCGACCTGGGGATCCTGTCGGGCGCCTGCCACTTCGGGGGCACCGCCAAGGTGTTCGGCGCGGTGGACCTGCCGTTTGCGCTGGCCGTCGACACCGCGCTCCTCCCTGTGGCCCTGGCGCTGCACGTGCCCGAGCTGTTCGAGCGCCGGCCCCCCAGCCCACCGCCCGCGCCGCCGTCCGAACCCGCCCCGCACGTCTCGGGGTGGGTCGAGGCCTTCCACGCTCTGGACCTCGCCCACCACCCGGCGGTGCGCGACGCCGTCGGCGAGCTGCAGGACGTGCGCCTGGGCGACGACTACGACGTGCCCCAACGCGGCGTGCTGCACCTGCTCGGCAGCGAGGGCGAGAGCATGGTGTGGATCACGCGCTGGTACGCCACCCAGGACGCCTGGGAGCGTCACGGGATCCGGGCTGTCGAGCACGACGGCGCGGTGCTCTCGGCGGTTCTGTGGACCGACGACGCGCTGCCCCTGGACCTGCTGCAGGGGCGTTAGGTGCGGGGCGGCCTGTGGACGACCGTGCTCGCGCTCGGGCTCCAGGGGTGCGCAGTCCTGACCAGCCCGGTGAGCGCCCTCGCAGGGCGCCCCTACGGCGCGACCCAGCTCGACCTGGAGGTGCTCCGACACGAAGGAGGCGGCTCGAGCCCCGGGTTGATGATTCCCCGGATCCCGCCCGCGCTGGGCTGGTTCGACCTCCCGTTCTCGCTGGCGCTGGACACCGCGCTGCTCCCGCTGTCGTGCCTCGCGGCCGTGACCCAGGACGCGGGCGACTGAAAGCCGGGGTCGCACGGTTCGCGTGCGAGGCGTCGTCCGTTCGTCACAGACCAAACCCCTCACGCCTTCCGGTGCGCCCAAGGTCGACGGCGAGGGGCGTTCGGTCCTGGTGGCTCTGATCTATGTGGCCCCGAGGTCGAGCGCGTGCTCGCTGCCGCACGGGGAGCACGCTGCGTATCGGTGACGTTTCGAGAACCAAGCGAAGGACCCGGAGTCGGAACTCCGGGTCTCTCTGAGCTCCTCGGGCCAGACGTGGGCAGGCGCGACTCCGTGAGAGTGACGCCAGGTCGGGGGGGCTGGAGCACCCGCTGGCTGGTGCCCTGAGGCCACCCTCGAACACCTCGACCTGAACCTCACTCTGTGTAGGCTAGTTCCA
>JAGQRJ010000925.1 GCA_020425635.1 Planctomycetota bacterium
AGGCGCGACCGAGATCTACTTCAAGATCACGCTCAGCGACTGCCGCCTGATCAAGGCGCGCCCCCACATTCCCACCCCCAGCGAGCGCGACGAGACCACCCCGCCCCACATGGACGAGCTCGGCTTCGCCTACCGCAAGATCGACTGGGAGTGGCTCTCCGGCGGCAAGCTGCCCACCACCTTCGACTTCGCCGCGCCCCAGTCCTAGGCCCGTCGAAGCCCCACACCGCGCGCGCCCGCTGGACCTCCCAGCGGGCGCGCGTGCCTCGTGTGGTCGTTTGGGTCGTCCTTCTGGCGGGCCATGCCAGCGTTCCTTACCTTCAGCGTGCGAACGACCCCGACCCACCAAGACAAGGAACGTCTCCATGGCGCCGCCTCGCCCCGACGCAGCCAACGAACGCCGCAGCGCCGAGCGCGAGATCAGTCGCGCGATCGTGCACTTCGAGAAGGAGTTCATGGGCCGCGGACCGCTCAACGCGCGGACCTTCATCATCGAAGACCTCGTCCTCGTGCGCCTGGCGAACGTGCTCACCCCCGCGGAGCTCAAGCTCGCGCAGGTGGAGCCCGCAGAGCGCGGCCGCTACCTGATCAAGCAGGTCCGCCAGGAGCTGATCGCCCAGGGCCGGCCGCTCCTGGACGCCGTGATTCAGGACATCCTCAAGATCAAGGTGGTCAGCCTGCACACCGACATCAGCGCCAAGACCGGCGAGCGGATCATCGTGTTCACCCTCGCCGAGGCGCCCGCCTTCGGCGCCTGAGCTCCACAGACCCTTCGCTTTTTACGAACGGTTGAAACGAAATTTCGCCTGCGGTTGACCCCGCGGAGTTGACCTGGCACAACGTGAACAGTCGGGGCGGAGCTCGCAGCCGCCACGGACCCACCTCACGAGGCACTCGCTGTGCAGGACCGACCCTGGGTCGTCGCCTGCAGGAAGGCCGGATCGTTGCGTCACGCAGCGTCCGGCCTTTTTTCGTGTGAGCCGCTCGACCGAGCGGCTCGCGCCAGCGCGCGCCGGCACGGCACGCGATCTTCGCGGCACCTGGACGACGAGCCAGGACCGGGAGTCGCTCGTTCTTCTCTACACCACCCTCGGTGCGCGCTGCGTCGCGCTACCCCAAAGCGAGAGCGAAACATGACCCCTCCACCCTCGTCCCTCTTGACCGCCGCCCCCTTTCGACTGACACCGCGGTGGTCCTACTCCCCGGAGCGGCGCGACGCGATCGACACGCTCGTGATCGCCCACGACGACCCGCGGCTCGTCGAGCTGCTCGAGCAGCTGCTGCCGCCCGAGCACACCGCGACCCTGGCGATTCCGCAGGGCCACTGGGACTTCCGGGATCCGGCGCTGGCCGAGCTGGTCGCCTGCGCGGTGCGTGAGCTCCCCGCGAAGAACCTCCTGCTCGTCGCCCACTCCCAGGGCGGAGACCCCGAGCACCCCCACGGGGAGCGCTGGAACCCGCCGACCGGCGGCGATCCCCGAACCCGCATTCGGCGCTGGCGCTCCCAGGTCGCCCAGGCCGAAGCCCACTTCGTGGAGCAGCTGGCGCGGCTCGCCGAGGTGCCCGTGGCGGACGGCCGCGCGGTGGCGGGGTCTTTGCGACTGGAAGGGGTGCTCTACCGCGCCGAGGCGGGCGCCTTCGTCGCCTACGACCGCGCCCGCGGCGAGTTCCGCTGCCTCGAGTCCGGCGAGGTGGCCCAATGAAGGCTGTGATCGAGAGCGGCGTCGCCCGGAAGCCCGCGCGACCGACCCCAGCGACCGCGATCGCCGTGGCCCGGGGCGACGGAATCGGACCCGAGATCATGGAGGCGACCCTCGAGGTCCTCGCGGCCGCCGGGGCGGCCCTCGACCTGCGCGAGGTCGAGCTGGGCGAGAAGGTCTACCGCCAGGGCCTGACGGCGGGGATCGCGCCCGCCGCGTGGGACACCCTGCGCGAGACGCGGGTCCTCCTCAAGGGCCCGATCACGACCCCCCAGGGAGGCGGCTACAAGAGCCTCAACGTCACGATCCGCAAGACGCTGGGCCTCTACGCCAACGTCCGCCCGTGCATCTCCTACCACCCCTTCGTGGCCACGAAGCACCCGGGCATGGACGTGGTCGTCGTGCGCGAGAACGAAGAAGACACCTACGGCGGGATCGAGCACCAGCAGACCGCAGAGGTCGCGCAGTGCCTCAAGCTGATCACCCGCCCGGGCTGCGAGCGCATCTGCCGCTACGCCTTCGAGTACGCGCTCGCGAACGGTCGGCGCAAGGTCTCGTGCCTGACCAAGGACAACATCATGAAGCTCACCGACGGGCTGTTCCACCGGGTGTTCGACGAGGTCGCCCGGGACTACCCCCAGCTCGAGAGCGAACACTGGATCGTGGACATCGGCACCGCGCGCCTCGCGACCCAGCCCGAGCGCTTCGACGTGATCGTGACCCCGAACCTCTACGGGGACATCATTTCGGACGTCACCGCGGAAATGACCGGCTCCGTCGGCATGGCGGGCTCGGCCAACGTCGGCGATCAGCTGGCCATGTTCGAGGCGATCCACGGCTCGGCGCCCGACATCGCTGGCCAGGGGATCGCGAACCCCTCGGGGCTGCTCCTCGCCGCCGTCCAAATGCTGGTCCATATCGGCCAGGCAGACGTGGCGAGCAAGGTCCACAACGCCTGGCTGCGCACGATCGAAGCGGGGCTGCACACGCCCGACGTCTACTCCCCGGAGCGCAGCAAGCGCAAGCTGGGAACCCGCGAGTTCGCCGCGGCGGTGATCGAGCGGCTCGGCGAGCGCCCGCAGACGCTGAACTCGGTGGCCTACCGCCAGCCGGCGAGGCGCCAGGCGCCGACGCGCGCCCAGGCCGAGGCGCCGGCCGTGACCAAGGAGCTCGTGGGGGTCGACGTGTTCATCGACCGGCGCGAGCGCGACCCCGAGTCGCTGGCTCGACTCCTGCAGCGCGCCAACGGGGGAGGCCTGGAGCTGACCCTGATCACCAACCGCGGGGTCAAGGTGTGGCCGCAGGGCTTCCCGGAGACCTTCTGCGTCGACCACTGGCGCTGTCGCTTCCGCCGGGTCGACGGGGCCTCAGCCCTCGACCACCGGGACCTGCTGGCGCTCCTCGGCCGCGTGCGCGACCAGGGCCTGGACTTCATCAAGACCGAGCACCTCTACCTGATCGACGGGAAGCCCGCCTTCTCCCTCGGCCAGGGCGAGTAGGCTCCCCCCAAGATCCCCAAGAGGCCCCGCCGCGGCAGCTCGCCCGCGGCGGGGCCTGCGCGTGCCTGGAAGGCTGCAGCGAGGCGCCGAGAGCCGACAAGGCCATGCGGGCAAAGCACTTGAGAATCTGCGAAAACTCGACGGATTTGGCTGTGATCCCGCGGGGGGGACCCTTGGATCTAGGGGTGAAGGCGAGCACGACGCGCCTCCCACGAACAACCCACCCACGAGGAGAAGTCACATGTCTGGAATGAAAGTGTTCATGAAGATCGCCGATATGCCCGGTTCGTCGCTCGAGCGCGACGACTGGTCGGAGATCCGCGGCTTCAGCCACCTCATGGAGTACCCCTTCGACATGCGCGA
>JAGQRJ010000926.1 GCA_020425635.1 Planctomycetota bacterium
CCTCGGTGGAGGTGCAGGGGGAGGTCCCCGCGGGGGTCTTCCTGAACGTATGGGTCAACGGCGCTCAGCGCGCGCAGGGGAGGACCCTGCCCCTGGTCTTGACCCTCCCGGCCGGGACCCATCAGCTCGAGGTCCGCGCTCGCTCCGGCCGCGGCAACCCCACCGTCGTCGCCCGCGGCGCGGTCGTGGTCGACGACGCCCCGCCCCGGGTGCTGGACTTTCAGGTCCGGCCGGTGCGCGAGGGCATGGTCCAGGTCGAGGCCACGCTCCGCCTGAGCGGCATCGGCCGCGTCACTCAGGAGCTGTGGCTCAACGGCCGCGCCCTCCCCGGAGAGCTGCCGCGCACGGTGGCGCTCAACCCAGGCGTCAACAACTTCCTCCTGCGCGTGCGCGACGAGGGCGGGCGGCAGCACGAAGTCAGCCACCGAAGCACCTACCTCGCCCCGCCGCCGGCGCCCCCACCGCCGCTGCCCGGCCAGTGGGGGATCGCCTCGCTCCCCACGCACTCGGGGACCCTGGTCGAGGTGCAGGGCACCCTCAAGCACAACGGCCTGAGCGTCCTCGTGCGCGAGGCCGGGCGAAAGCTCGGCGAGAGCAAAGGGCTGCCCTTCCTGGTCAGGGTCGAACCGGGTGAGCGCGTGCTCGAGGTCGTCGCCGTCGACGCCAGCGGTCGGCAGCAGGTCCTGCTGCAGAAGTCGGTGGTGATCAGCGACCTCCCCCCGCAGATCCGGAGCCTCAAGCTCACCGCCGACGGACACGACCGGGTGCGCGTCGGCATCGACGTGCTCGAGCGCGGCCAGGGCAAGGTGCAGCTCACCGTCGAGCACAACGGCCGGGCCGCCAACCACGCCCTGCCGCTCAAGCTCTCGCCCGGCTACAACCTGATCTACGTGGCGGTCAAGGACGACGCGGGGCGGGTGGACGACCGCGCGGCGATCGTGCGCTTCTTCCCCGCGACCCAGACGAGCGGGCCCATGATCCGCCAGGGCGGTGAGAGCGGCCTGCCCTCGGAGGCCCGCGCTCTGCGCCAGTTCTACGCGGGCGACTACCGCGGCGCCTTGGGACTGCTCGACAACCTGCTGCGCGCCCAGCGCTCTCCGGTCGACTTGTACGCGCTGCGGGCGGCGGCGCACCTGGGCCTGGCCCAGCAGTTCCAGGATCTACAGCGCCAGCAGCAGCTGAACGAGGCGCTGACCGCGGCGACCAGCGCGATCCTCAACGCGAGCCAGAGCGTGCGCTCGGACCACTACGAGCTGCGGGCCAGGATTCAGGACGCCCTCGGGCGCCCGAGCCAGGCCGAGCAAGACCGTAACCAGGCCAACCGCCTGCGCTAGCCCGCAAAGTTCACCACGAAGTGGTGAGTGAGATTCGCGGGCTAGAGCGGGCGCCAGACCACGTAGACCCGGCGCCCGGACTGGCTGGGTCGGGTGGTCCAGGCACCGGGCCCCTGGGGCGCCAGTCCCCTGGGGGTCGGTCCCTGGGGAGCGACCCCGCGCCAGGGCCAGGGCTGCCCCGCGCGCGGGGGCGCCGGCTCGCGGACCGGCTCGACGAACACCCGCCCCCGGGGATCGACCCAAGGCGCCTGCGGCGGCGCGTAGCCGCGCAGGTCCAGGCGCTGGAGCTGGGCCGTGGCGTGGCTGTAGACGAAGAACGCGATCACCAACAGCATGGGGTTGGTGAACAGGCCCAGCACACCGAAGACGAAGGCGAAGCCCTGTCCCGCCCGCGCGGCGAGCCGGGTGGCGCTTCCGTAGCCCAGGACGCCCCACAGGCCGCCGCGGAGCACGCGCCCGCCGTCCATGGGGAAGGCCGGAACCAGGTTGAACACGGCCAGGCCGAGGTTCAGGTAGAGGAAGGTCTCGATCCCGGGCAGCGCGGGGCCTACGAGCACCCAGGCCAGCGCGCTGAGCGCGGCCAGAACGATGTTCACCGCGGGGCCCGCCAGGGCGACCACCACCTCCTCCTGGGCGCTGCGCGCCTCGTGGGCGAGCTGCGCGACCCCGCCGAAGGGGTAGAGCGTGATCCCGTGGGTCGGGTTGCCGTAGAGTCGCGCGGTCAGCGCGTGGCCGAGTTCGTGCAGCGTGATCGCCACGGCGACCGACAGCAGCAGGAACAGGACCGAGAGGGCCGCGGCGACGCCGCCGCTGGCGAGGTTGAGCAGGGCGAACACCCCGGCCAACACGAGCACCGTGGCGTGCACCTTGAGGTCGATCCCGAAGACTTTGCCCAGGTCGAGGGTGCGGAACATGGATTGGGTTGCCTCCTGGACCTAGCGTTTGCAAGCCCGGGGCCAGGGCCGCTGCGAGCGCTAAACCCCTGGGAGCCATGGGCCTCGGGCGGCCAGGCGCCTGCCACACTGGCAGCCGCGCCAAGCCGTCGCGCCACTGGCAGGCTGGCTGTCCCGCGAGTTCAACGCGCACGGGGTTCTGAGCGGTCCTGAGGCTATGATTGCCGGCCATGAGTGAGCCTTCCTTGCGCGAAACCCTCCGCGGCCGTCGGGTCTTGGTCACCGGCGCGACCGGGTTCCTGGGCAAGGTCTGGGTGGCGCACCTCCTCGACGCGGTCCCCGAGCTGGGAGAGCTCTTGCTCCTCGTGCGTCCAGGCAAACGCGGCGGCGCCCGCGCCCGCCTGGAGCGCGTGTTCGCCAGCTCCCCCGCGTTTTGGCCGCTGCACGAGGCGCACGGCCCGGAGCTGGGCGCCTTCCTCGGCGCGCGCGTGACCCCCCTCGCGGGAGACCTCGAGGCGCCGCAGCTCGGTCTCGAGCCCGACGCCGTGGCCGAGCTCGGGCGGGTGGACGCGGTGGTGCACCTCGCGGGGCTCACCACGTTGCGCCCGGAGCCGCGCGAGGCGCTGCGCACCAACGTCGACGGCGCGCTGGCGGCCCTCGAGCTGGCGCGCTGCCTGGGCGCCGCGTTCCTCCACGTCTCGACCGCCTACGTCGCGGGGCGCCGCCCGGGGCGGGTCTCCGAATCGATCGAGGCCACGGCCCCCAACGGCGAGGCCTGGGACGCCGAGCGCGAGCATCGCGAGTGGGGCGAGCGCGCGGACGCCGTGTGGGCGACGTCGCGCACCGCGCCGATCGAGGCCGAGCTCGAGGCCGAAGCCCAGGCGCAGCGTCGTCGCCTCGGGGCGGCCCAGGCCGAGCACGCGACCTTCCTCGACCGCGTGCGCGAGCGCTGGGTCGCGACCCGGCTCCGCGACGAGGCCCACGCGCGCGCCAACCATTGGGGCTGGCCCAATGCCTACGCGGCGAGCAAGGCCATGGCCGAGCAACTCCTCGCCGCCCGCTGCGCCGAGGTCCCGCTGTGCGTCGTGCGCCCCACGATCGTCGAGAGCGCGCTGGCCTTCCCCTTCCCCGGCTGGAAAGAGGGCTTCCAGACCTCGGCGCCCTTGACCTTCGCCATGAGCGACGGCCCGCTCAAGCACCTCCCCGCCAACCGGCGCCTGGTGCTCGACGTGATCCCGGTCGACCTCGTGGCCCGCGGCCTGACGCTCTGCCTCGCCGCGCTGCTGCGGGGGCAGGCCCCGCGGGTCGTGCACCTCGGGACCTCCGACCACAACCCGCTCTCGGTGGGGCGCGCGGTCGACCTGACCGGCCTGGCGCAGCGCAGCGCGCCCCTCGGCTGGCGCGACCTGCTCCGCTCGGACGCGGTCGCGGGCGACCCCCAGCGCTATCGCTGGACCTCGATCCCGGCCCTGCGCAAGCTCGCGCGGGGAGCGGCCGAAGCCCTCGACCTCGCCGCCGGGGCGCTGCCCCTCCCCGCCGAGGGGCGCGCGGCCGTGGCTCGCTGGGAGCGCAAGGTCCGCCGCAGCTCGCGCCGGCTCGGCGAGCTCGAAGAGGTCGTCGACACCTTCCTGCCCTTCGTGCTCGACGTCGACTGCGTGTTCGCCACCGAGGCCCTGCGAGCCCTCGACGCCGCGCTGGCCAGCGACGAGCGCGCCGACTTTGGGGTCGACGTGACCCGCCTCGACTGGCGCCGCTACTGGCTCGAGGTGCACCTCCCTGGCCTGCGACGCTGGATCTATCCGCGCCTGGCCGGGACCCGCTCCGAGGCCCTCCCCGAGCGGCCCGTGACCCTCGCCGCCCCTCTGGAAGCGCGGCGACCATGACGACCCTCGTGACCGGCGCCACGGGCTACCTGGGCGGCTACGTGACCGCGGGCCTGCTCGCCCGCGGGGAGCGGGTCCTGGGGCTCGTCCGCGCCCGCGATCGAGCCCACGCCCGGGAGCGGCTGTGGGAGACCCTCCAGCTGCACCTCGACGCCGACGCGTTCCACGCCGCGCTCCGCGAAGACCGCCTGCACCCCGTGCTCGGCGACGTGCGGCACGAAGACCTGGGGACCTCCCCCGCCGATCGGGCGCGGGTGCTCTCGGAGGTCAGCGGGGTGGTCCACGCAGCGGCCACGCTCAACCGGCGCAGCGCCCGCGCCTGCGCCGACGTGAACCTCCGCGGCGCGCTCGCCGTGGCCCAGCTCGGACGCGCCCTCGCCGAGCGAGGCCGGCTGCGGCGCGTGACCTGGGTCTCGACGGTCGCCGTCGCCGGGCGGCGCCGGGCCGAGGTCGTCGCCGAGGACGCCGCGATCGAGTGGGAGCGCAGCGACTTCGACCCCTACGCGCGCACCAAGAAGTTTGGCGAGCACCTCGCGCACACCCTGCTCCCGCCCGGGAGCCTCGCGGTGGTTCGCCCCTCGATCGTGCTCGGCGACTCGCGCTTCCCCGCGACCACGCAGTTCGACATGGTCCGCGCCTTCGTGCGCCTGGGGCAGGTGCCGCTGCTCCCCTTCGACCCCGAGGCGCGCCTGGACATCGTGCCCGCAGACTTCGTCGGCGGCGCGACCGTGGCCCTGCACCTCGCGCCGACCCTCGCGCACCGCACCTATCACCTCGCCGCGGGGCGCGACGCCCCCCGCTTCGTCGAGATCACCGACGCCCTCTCGCGCGCCCTGGGCACGCGGCGGGTGCGCTTCGCGCCCCGCCTGACCCGCCCCTGCGGCGCGACCCTCAGCCTCCTGGCCCGCGTGGGGCCCCGCGCCACCCGGCGCCTGGCGACGCTGCTCGACGTGTTCTGGCCCTACCTCGAGTGGGACGTCGTGTTCGACAACCGACGCGTGGTCCGCGAGACCGGGCTGATCCCGGCGCGCTTCCCGAGCTACTGCGCCGGCCTGTTTCGCTATGCCCTCGACCAGGACTTCCGCTATCCGCTGCGCCCCCTGCCCGCGCCCCGCCCCGCGCTCGCCGAGCTGAGCCTGTGATCCGCGCCTGGCTCGAGAAGCAGCCCGCGCTGGCGGACCTCGCGCTGGAGGCCGCGACCCTCGCCGCGGTCGAGGCCGCGCGCGTGCGCCACGCGGTCGGCGACGGCGAGGCCACCTGGCGCCCGGGCGAGGCGCTGCGCCTGCTCCTGGTGGGCTACCTCGGGACCCGCAACACCGGCGCCGACGTGCGGGTCGCCGAAATGATCCGCCAGCTGCGCTGGATCCTCGGCGAGGACCGGGTCGATCTGACCGCGCTGACCTCCGACGCCCGGCTCTCGGCGGGCTACTTCCCCGGGGTGCGCCAACTCAAGCTGCCCGACCTCTACCCCACGTTCCTCTACGGCGAGACGGCGAAGCACCACGGCGTGATCGCCTGTGAAGGGTCGATGTTCAAGTCCAAGTTCGCCAACGCCCTGACCACGCTCATGGCCGGCGCGCTGGGCATGGCCAACGCGCAGAACAAGCTCTCCGTCGGCTACGGGGCCGAGGCCGGGGCCATGGACGCCTCGCTGCGCGCCTTCGTGCGCCGCACCTGCCAGGGTTCCTACGTGGTGGTGCGCAACCGGGCGTCGGCCGACGTGCTGACCGAGCTCGGGGTGCGCTCGTTCCTCGGGACCGACACCGCGTGGACCTTCGACCCGGCGCCTCCGGCGCGCGCCCGCGCCCTGCTCCGGGCCGCCGGCTGGGACGGCGAGCCGGTGCTCGTGGTGTGCCCGATCAACCCCTTCTGGTGGCCCGTGCGACCCAAGGCCGGGCGAGCCCTCGTCGACCGGCTGCGGGGGGCGGCCGGCGCAGAGCACTACCGCTCGCTCTACTACCACCGCTTCGACGACGCGGACCGCGAGCGCTACGAGCGTTACCTCGACGCCCTGGCCAAGGCCGTGGCCCCCTACCGCGAGCGCGCGTTCGTGGTCCTGGTCGGGATGGAGCGCCTCGACCGGCGAGCCTGCGAGGCCCTGGGCGAGCGCCTCGGGGGCGCCCCGACCTTCGTCTCCGACGAACACACCATGTTCGATCTGGTGGCGATCTTGCGTGAGGCCAAGGTCCTCGTGTCTTCGCGCTACCACG
>JAGQRJ010000927.1 GCA_020425635.1 Planctomycetota bacterium
ACCTCGGCCGCCGGGCACCGCGCCGCGCGGCGCGGCGCAGGCAACGGCAGCGTCGGCACCCTCGCCGCCGTCGGCGGGGGGCTGCTGCTGCTCCTGGTCGCGGTCGGGATCGGCATGAACTCGAAGCCGCCGCGGCAGGTCTCCGACGGCGGCGGCGGCGGCGGCGTGGTCGTGGACGACGGCCCCGAGGTGGTCGACGATCCGGCGACGAGCCGCCTCAGCCGCGACCTGCGCGTGCTGCTCGCCAACGCCCAGGCCTACGGCGGGGGGGCGTCTTCGGCGGCCCGGATCCGCAGCCTGATCGAAGAGCTCAAGGGCAAGCGCCTCTCGGTGACCCAGGCCCAGCTCCTCGACCGCGCCGAGAAGGTGGCCAAGCAGCTCGAAGACCCGGGCGGCAAGAAGGCCAAGGCCCGCCAGATCGACGAAGACTGGGAGCGCCTCGCGGGGGAGTTCCTCGCGGTGGTCGGCGAGTGCCTGGTGCAGCCGCGCTCGGCGATCCACATGGGCGCCGAGACCGTGCGCAACATGGACCTGCGGGAGGTGCTGCGCGATCAGCTGCGCGAGGTCGAGGTCGGCGGCGCCAAGCCCCAGGCCGTGATCGGGCTCGTGGCCTCGGCAGACCTGCACCCCGTGCTCGGGGTCGGCGGCTACGACGGCCTGCTGAGCGCGATCGCCGACGCCCCCGCCGAGCTGCGCGAGACCGAGCTCTGGAAGAGCAAGTGGTCGACGATCGTCCCCCACCTCGAGAAGCTGCGCGACGTGGCCAACGCCTACGGGCAGGCGCTCATGGGCGCGGAGATCGCGGCCGAGGTCGGCAACCATGACGCCGCGACCAAGGCCTTCCGCGAGGGCCCCTACGCCGACGACCCCTGGTTCAAGGCCGCGCTGGCCTACCTCGACGAGCCGCAGATCGTGGCCTCCTTCCGCCGCACCAAGGAGCTCTGGGAGCGCGGCGGCGACCCCGAGCAGGGCGGCGACACGACCGGCGGTCCGGTCGCCGGGACGGGGCGCACCCCGACCGGCGGCGGCGGAGCCGACACGCCGGCCACGATCGCGCGGATCGGGGGCACCTGGGAGGAGCGCTTCCTCCGCCTCGAGGGCGAATACCGCAAGGCGGTCGAGGCCCAGCGCCCGGGCTACGCCAGTCAGCTGGGCGAGGTCCTCGACGAGACCCTCGGCCTGTGCCGCAGCGACTTCAAGACCTGCCGCGAGGTGATCGCGTTCTACGACGAGCACGAGCGCGTGTTCCGGGAGGAGGCCGAGCTCAAGGCCAAGCTCAAGCTGCACCACGAGCTCTACTTCGCCGGCGCCTTCGCCGCGGCGTCGGGGCCCATGACCTTCCGCGCCCTCGACGACTGGTGCGACGGGCACGGCTACGTGGCCTGGCGCTCGCAGCTCAAGCCCTACCTGCGCCTGCTGGCCTCGGCCAACGACAGCGGCGCCCGCGCCCGCGAGGGCAGGCGCCAGCAGCGCGCGCAGGTGATCGCCACGGTGCGCGAGTTCGAGGAGAAGCGGCTCTCGAGCGTCGAGGAGGGCCTGGAGAGCGTGATCAAGTGGCTGCGCCGGCAGAACTTCGCCCCCGACGCCGTGAAGAAGGAGCTCGACGAGGTGATCGCCCGCGGCGTGGAGCGCGCGGGCAACTCCGTCGGCGGCAAGCGGCTGCGCGCCCAGCTCCAGAGCCTGCCTCACACCGAGCCCGAGAACGCGAAGAAGCTGCTCGCCGGCTATCAGAAGCAGCTGCAAGGCGTGATCGACGCCGCGGTGGCCGACTCGTTGAAGGCCGTCGAGCGCTGCCTCTCCGCGGGTGAGCCGGGGCAGGCCTTCGACCTGTTCGCCTACATTCTGCGCCTCGACCCCGAGAACGAGCGCGCGCACAAGGCCCTCGGGCACGAGCCGGTGAAGGGCAAGTGGGCCGAGCTCACCGACAAGCGCTGGCTGCGCAAGTTCGAGGCGCTGCAGCTCAAGCAGGGTCTCGTGTGGGACGAGAAGCTCGCCTGGATCAAGATCGAAGACAAGGCGCGCTACGAGAAGGGCGAGGTCTTCGACCTCCAGCACGGCCGCTGGTCGACCCTGGCCGAGGCCAACCGCACGCACTCCAGCCCCGCCGACCCCTGGGTGCTCAAGACCGAGCACTTCGAGCTGCGCTCGACCGCCGACCTCGACGTCAGCGCGCGCACCTCAGAGCGGCTGGAGGCGTTCTACCTGGCCATGTTCCGCCAGTACGACCTGTTCTTCGGCAACGGGGCGGGGGCCCTGATCTTCGGCGTGGCCAAGAACACCAAGCCGCTGATCGTGAACTTCTACCGCGACGAGCAGCAGTTCCGCGCGAACGCCAACCCGCCGACCGGCTGGGCCGCGGGCTTCTACTCTGGCGGCCAGCACGCGTCGTTCTTCTACGACATTCAAGGATCGAGCGCGAACATCACCGTGCTCCAGCACGAGGTCACCCACCAGATCCTGGGCGAGACCGCCGGCGGCGGCGGCGCCATGGCCTGGCTGGCCGAGGGCGCCGCGGTCTACCTCGAGGACGCGTTCTTCAAGGACGGCGGGCTGGTCCTCGGCGAAATGCGCCACCACCAGCGGGTCAGCACCTACGCGGGCAACCTGCGCAACGGCGGCAACGAGCACAGCCTCAAGACCATGATCACGGACTACGTGACCAGCGCGCAGTGGGACTCGGGGGATATCGCCACGAACTACCGCGGCGCGGGCGCGGCGGTCTACTTCCTCTGCAACTTCGACGAGGGCCGCTACCGCGCGGACTTCGTCGAGTTCCTCCGCGACGCCTACCGCGGCCAGCGGCCGAACCTCTCGACCTACTTCGGGCTGCCCGAGGACACCCTGAGCCTGCTCCAGGAGCGCTTCTACAACCCCAAGGCGGACATCCTCAAGAAGGCTGGCGCCGGCGCGGGCAGCGGCGGCGACCTCACCGAGCTCTCGGCGACCATGGTCGCGGCGAGCAAGGGCTCGGGGAAGGGCAAGGAGGTCGACCTCGACCAGCTGACCCAGGCCTACGGCGACCTGCGCAAGGCGCTGACCGGCGCCCCCGAGAAGGAGGCCGACAAGGCGCGCAAGTCGGCGGGCAAGGCGCTGGTCAGCATGCGCAAGCGCCTGATCAAGGACGTGCGCGACGCCGCCAAGAAGGCGGCCTCGGGGGCGGCCAAGCAGAAGCGCTACCTCGAGCTGGTGCGCCTGCGCAAGGAGGCCTGGGACATCATTCACGACACGAGCGCCTACCCCGACGAGAACCACGGCGCCGTGGGGCAGCACCTGGTCGACGCGAAGGTCGACGCGCTGCGCGCCTTCTGGGAGCAGGTGCCTGCCGAGCTCGAGGAGCCCGAGATCAAGAGCGCGCTCGAGATCCTCGGCGCCACCGAGCCCTGGCTGGCCGAGCTCGAGCTCGAAGACCGCAAGCGCGGCGAGTCGAGCGCGGAGCTGGCCGAGGAGGTCAAGCGCCTCGTGCACCCCGGGCGGATCCCGGCGACCCCCGAGGAGGCCAAGCGCTTCGAGCGCGACGCCAAGGTGCGCGAATACAACGCGAGCCGTACCGACTTCCCCGAGGACGTGCGCGAGCAGGTGCGGATCCTCAACGACTACCGCGACATGCTCGGGGTGCACGCCCTGGCCCTCGAGGAGCGCCTGGTGACCACCGCCCGCGGGCACTCGGAGTGGATGGAACGCACCGGCAACTTCGACCACAACTCGACCCTCCCCGGCCGGCGCACCCCGCAGGACCGCGCCAACGCCAACGGCTACACCGCCGGCGTGGGCGAGAACATCGCCTACGGCTACAACTCGGCCGAGGCGGTGCACCTCGGCTGGTACAACTCCAGCGGCCACCACCGGAACATGGTCAACCCGAACTTCCACGAGATCGGCGTCGGGCGCTCGGGCACCTACTGGACGCAGAACTTCGGCACCCGCAAGCCGCCCTTCCTGAACTAGTGGGGCTCGGAACGAGCCCCACTAGTGCGTGTTTTTAGGGGGCTCGTCC
>JAGQRJ010000928.1 GCA_020425635.1 Planctomycetota bacterium
AGGGGGCCTCTCCCGAGGCCCCCTCGCGCTCGCAGCGAAGCAGCGAGCGCTCACCCCCAAGGGGCCGCAGGCGCTGGCTTTCAGGGGGCCTCTCCCGAGGCCCCCTCGCGCTCGCAGCGAAGCAGCGGGCGCTCACCCCCAAGGGCTCACCAGTCGCGGGGTTCGCCGCGGACCAGGCTCAGCAGCTCGTGTTCGGGGGTGCCGGCTGCCGGCTCGGCCATGTAGTCCCAGCGCACCCGGGCGGGGAGCGAGACGAAGATGCTCTCGGTGCGGCCGCCGGTCTGCAGCCCGAACTTGGTGCCGCGGTCGTGGATCAGGTTGAACTCGACGTAGCGGCCGCGGCGCTGCAGCTGCCAGCGCTCCTGCTCGGGGGTGAAGGGCGTGTCCTTGCGCTTGGCGAGGATCTCCAGGTAGGCGGTCAGCAGGTTCCGGCCCAGGTCGCCGACGAAGGCGTAGAGCGCCTCGGGGTCGCCGCTCACGTGGTCGAAGAAGATCCCCCCGATCCCGCGCGCCTCGCCTCGGTGGCTGAGGTGGAAGTAGCGATCGCACCACGCCTTCCAGGCGGGGTAGTCCGCCACGGGGTGCCGCGCGCACACGTCCTTGATCGCGCGGTGGAAGGCGTGGGCGTCTTCCTCGTAGAGGTAGTAGGGGGTCATGTCCAGCCCGCCGCCGAACCACCAGGTCGACCCGGCCTCGAAGTAGCGCACGTTGGCGTGCATGGTCGGCGCGTGGGGGTTCTGCGGGTGGAAGATCATGGAGGTGCCGGTCGCGAAGAACGTGTCGGACTCGACCTCGAGGTGCTCCTTGAGCGCGGGAGGCGCCGCTCCCCCGACCTCCGAGAAGTTGATCGCCCCCTTCTCGATCACCGCGCCGTCGGCGAGGACTCGGGTCAACCCGCCGCCTCCGGCGGGGCGGTCCCAGGCGTCGCGGCCAAAGCGCGCCTTCCCGTCGAGGGTCTCGAGCTGGGAGCAGAGGAGCTCCTGAACCTCGCGAAACAACGCCGCTGCGCGGTCCTTCATCGGCGCGGACATACGACCTCCTGCCCGGCATGCTACCTCGCGGCCCCGCGCGGGGGAGCGTCGCCTGCGGGGGGGGCGAGCTCACGATCCGCGCCCCGCCCTCGCTGTGGTAGCGTAAACGGGGAGTAGGGAGGCGACCATGCGGCGGGCCATCCTGACAGCACTCATGAGCTTGGCGGCGGCGCTCCTCGCGGGGTGCCCGTCGGTGAGCGTGGTCTCGGCGACCTCGCCGCGGCCCGAGGACTGCGTCCTGATCGTCCACACCAAGACCGCCGGGTTGGCTCACGTCCCGGAGCGCTGCAAGGTCGTGGCCGAGTTCGGCGAGTGGCGTGGCGAGGGCGCGACCCCCATGGTGCGCAGCGTTCCCGAGCCTCAGGACGTGTTCAGCGAGATCCGGCGTTGGCAGCGCAGCTACAGCGGGATCCCCGAGGGCCAGCTGCGGGTGCGCTTCATGTACCAGCACGAGGTCCTCGCCGAGGGCTACTTCGACGCGCCCGACTTCAACGAGGACTCCCTCGAGCGGCAGCTGTTTTGGCCCGACGAGCAGGGCGGCGACTGGCCCACCCCGACCCAGCGCGGCAACTTCCCTTCCCCGTCCCGCTGAAGCCCTCCGTTCGCGCCGCCGTCGTCGAGCTGCGCCCGGACGAGCGGGTGTGGGTCACCGGTGACGTGCACCTCGACCCTCGCGACGCCGTGCGCGCCGAGCTCTTCCTCGCGTTCCTGCGCGCGGCGCGGGCGTCAGCCGATCGGCTCGTGCTCCTGGGCGACCTGTTCGACTACTGGATCGGCCCCGCCCACGCCCGACGCTGCGCCTACGCTCCCGTCGTCGCAGCGCTCGAGGAGGCGACCGCGGCCGGGTTCCCCGTCGACTTCGTGTGCGGGAACCGCGACTTCCTCGGCCCCGGGGAGCTGCGCTCGCTGGGGCTCACCGTCCACGGCGACGCGGTGGTCTACGCGCGCGGCGCGCAGCGAAGCGTCGTGACCCACGGCGACCTGCTCGTGTCCGGAGACCGCTCCTACAAGCGCTACCGGCGCTGCGTGCGCTCGGCCCTGTTCCGCTTCGGCTACTGGCTCGTGCCGAGCTTCGTGCGCCTCGCGGTCGCCCACCTCCTGCGCGGCGCGAGCGAGCGCAAGTTGGCGAAGGTCGAGCCCCTGGCGTTCCCGATCGACGTGCCGCTCGCGACCGCCTGGCAGCTGGAGCACGAGGCCGAGGAGCTGCTCATGGGGCACCTGCACCGCGCGGAGACCCACGCGGTAGACGGCCGCACCACGCGCATGCTCCCGGGCTGGACCGACGACTGCGGGCCACACTTCGTCCTCGGACCCGCCTCGAGCCTCGAGACCTTCACCCCGACCTAGGCGCAGCGCGCCGCGAGGAGCCAGCTTGCATGTCGAACACCGACCTCACGATTCCCGGCTCGTCGAGTAAGCGTGGGTCCCTGGGGGGCTGCCTGCTGGTCTTGTTGGTGCTCGCGGGCGCGGGCGCGGGGATCCGAGTCCTCTACCAGCGCGGGGAGGCCCGGAAGCAGGCCCTGCAGGAGCAGCTGTTCGAGCCCTATTGGTCGGCGATCGCCGAGGGCGACGTCCAGAAGGCGGCGGGCTATCGCACCCCTGCGTGGCGGGCCGCCAACGCGCCCTCGGCGATCGCCGAGGCCTACGCGGCCGCCCAGGCGGAGCACGGCGCCCTGCGGGAGAGCACGGTGCACAGCGCCCAGGGCTACAGCGAGCCAGGCCTCGCGGGGCAGGCCCTGAAGGTGAAGTGCATCTTCGTGTTCGAGGGCGGGCTCAACGCGGTGGTGACCTACGACCTCCACCGGGCCACGGAGCAGGACCCCTGGCGAATCGGGGCGACGCACACCGAGCAGCGCCTCGGCCTGGGAGCGCTCTAAAGGCTCCAGAGGCTATCGAGGCCCACCCGCGGTGACGCTCAGAGCCGCAGCCCGCGCCGAAGCGACTCGGGGGTGTCGGAGGTGACCTTGGCCATCTCCTGGTAAATGCGGAGGGCCGTCGCGCCCTTGTCCAGGTCGGCGTGAAACCACTCGCGGAGCTGCGCCTTCTCGACCTTGCCCATGAGCAAGGCCAGGAACAGCTTGTTGCCCAGCATGTGCCCCAGCATGTGGGTCAGGAGCATGTGCACCTCGGTGGGCTGGGTCAGCGCGCGGCCCGGCGTGACCCAGTGCCCGCTCTCGAGGAATTGGCGCTCGTGGTCGCGGTGGTAGATCGTGAGCCGCGCCGCACGCAGCGCCAGCCGGCGGTTGACCTGGAGCCGCTTTCCGGTGTCGGGCTCGCCGCTCCCGTTGGGTGCGGACGGGGACTTCTTCGCGCCTCGTCGACGCTGGGCGCGCTCGCGCTCCTTGCGGCGCTGCGCCGAGACGAAGGCCTGGCAGTCCGCCTCGGTCCAGCACTCGCGCGTGGGCACGATCAGCTTGGAGCCGAAGTAGCCCAGCGCCTCGGTCACGGCGCGGAAGTAGAAGTCGGTGACGAGCTTGCGCGGGCGATCCCAGTCGTAGGCCGAGCAGAGGTGGTGCAGGAAGTGGGCCCCCTCCTCCGCGGCGTTGACCACCGAGAAGTCGGAGAGGTAGATCACGCGCCCCTTGGGAATGAAGTAGCTCTCGTTCGAAAGGATCTGGCGCATGACGTCGGCGCGCTCTTGCTCGCTGAACTTCTGCTGCGTCGCCAGGTAGTCGAGGAAGTCGAGGTCGTTGACCGTGAACAGCTCGAAGCTGTCCAGGTCGTCTCGCTCGATCCCGAGGAAGCGCGACATGGTTTGCACGATCTCGAGCACCTGCTCCGCATATTCCAGGCGCAGATCCGGGCCGTCGTCGTCGTCGTCGTCGTCGTCGTCGTCGTCGTCGTCGTCGTCGTCCGGGTCGTCGGGAGAGGGCTCCTCGATCTCCTCGAGGTCCCACGAGGACATGAACCCCCCCGGCGGCTCGAGGGCGGCGCGGTTGCTGACCCAGTTGAGGTAGCTGTGCAGCTTCTCCAGCGGCGTGGCGTTGAACACGCAGTAGGCGTCGGGGGCGAGGCGCACGACGTTGGTGTCTTCGAGCCCGCGACGGGCGAGCTTCCAGTAGATCTCCTCCGCGTTCTGGTGCACGATCAAGCGCTTGCGCGCGGGGAGCCGCGCTTGCTCGAGCAGGCTCTCGACGAGCAACGGGAGGTGGTCGCGCGCGACGTGGAAGTCGCCGTGGAAGACCACGATCAGCGCATCGGGCTGCGCGCGGAGCGCGTCGACGATCACCCGCGCGGCGCGGAAGTCACGCTCGAGCAAGTGGTCGTGAGCGTGCTCGCGGGGGTCGCTGTTGATCGCGAGGACCTTCGCCCCCAGCTCGCGCGCGATCGAGAACGCGTCGCGGTACGGGGGCCAGGGAAAGCCCCAGTCGCGCTCGTAGTGGATCGCGCGCAAGAACTCCTCTTCGCTGAGCTCCTCGGCCATGAAGGCGTCGAGGGCCGGTTGGTCGGGAGTGTGAACGACCTCGGTGCAGAAGACGAGCGGCCTGCGCGCCTTGCCCAGGGCCAGGAGCAGCTTGCTCACCGTGCGCTGAGCCTGAGGCAAGGAGTGGTAGTCGCCGACGTAGATCACGTCGGCCTTGGCGGCGGCCCGGACGAGCTCGGCCTTCGAACTCACCGCCTCGTAGGTCGCGACGTCGCGCTCGAACTCCTCCTGGTAGATCCCGACGTTGGGGGGCGGCTCGTCCTCCAGGGACTCGATCTCGCGCTGCAAACGGCGGTAGAGCCGGCGCTGGATCGCCAGGAGCTCGCGACGAGCAGGGGATGTGCCCCGCCCCCGGAGGCGGGCCGAGCCTGACCTGGGATCGGCTGCCTTGCCCACGCAGCCATCATAGCGACGCCGGGCGCCCCTCCCCACCCTGGCAGGAAGGTGATTGTCGCGACCTAAGATGCTTGTTGGTAATTGCTTGTGGCGAAAATCCCGTGGCTGCGCCGCCTGCGCGCGGGGCGACGGTGTAGGATCCGAAACAGGGAGGGTTTGTGCTCCGTTCCTGGTTCCCCCCGGCGCTGGCCGCGGTCGCCGCGGTCCTGGTTTGCGGTGCGTTCGGACGCGCCGGGGACGCCGAGGCGCTGGCCACGGTGCGCGCCTTCGAGCGCGACCTCGAGGCCCTGATCGCCCGCGTCAGCTCGAGCGTGGTGACCGTCGGAGCGGTCGTCGACGACGAGGACGGCTTCCCGGTCAAGAGCGGTGGTTCGGGCGTCGTGATCGACGCCAGCGGATACGTGCTCACCAACGACCACGTCACCGAGGGACAAACCGAGGCGCAGGTCGGCTTCGCCGACGGTCGGGTCGTCACCGCGCGGGTGGTCGCGCGCGATCGGCAGGGAGACCTGGCCCTGCTGCGGGTCGACGCCACCGGGCTGACCCCAGCGAGCTTCGGTGACTCGGAGGCGCTGCGCCCGGGGCAGCGGGTGCTCGCCCTGGGCAACCCCTTCGGGCTCGCAGGGGACACGCACGTCCCGGCCGCGAGCCTCGGGATCGTGAGCGCCACCCAGCGCTACCTGGGGGGCTCGAAGGTCTACGGCGAGGCGATCCAGATCGACGCCCCGGTCAACCCGGGCAACTCCGGAGGGCCGCTGTTCGACCTCGAGGGGCGCCTGGTGGGGCTCAACGGACGGATCAGCGTGCGCGGGGCAGATCGCCACAACGTGGGCGTGGGCTTCGCGATCCCCTTGCACCAGATCCTCCTCGTGCTCGACGACCTCAAGGCCGGGCGCGACGTCGAGCGCGGCTACCTGGGCGTGCGCTTCCTGACCGCCAAGCAAGGCCGCGGGGTCGTGGTGCGGGACGTCCTGCCGCGGACCCCGGCGTCGAGCGCGGGGCTTCGCGCCGGCGACCGAATCCTCGCCGTCGAGGGTCCTGGGGTCGGGCGGCGAGCGATCACGCAGCCCGTCCGCCTGCAGAACGCGCTGGCGATCCTCCCCGCGGGGACCCAGGTCACCCTGGTGCTCGAGCGCGAGGGTGAGCGCTTGACGGTGCAGGTCGTCTTGGCCAGGCGGCCACCCCAATGAGGCGCGCGCGCGCCTGGGCGCTCTCGGGGCTCGTGGTCGGAGCGGCCTTGCTCCACAGCCAGGAGGCCCCTCCCGCGACCCCCTCGCCCCAGAGCGCGATCGCGGTGGCCACGCCTGGGGTGGTGCGGGTCGAGGTTCGCGGCACGCGGCCGCGGCCGAACGACCGCTGGCAGCTCTTCCGCAGGCTCCGCGAGCGGCCAGGGGCCGCCGGCTGCGTGGTGGCACCTGGGCGGGTCCTGACCCACGCCTCCCTGGTGCGCTACGTCGACCCGCAGTTCACGGTGGTCGACGTGGAGGGCACGCGACACCCCGCGCACTTGCTGCACGTCGACGACGGCCTCGAGCTGGCGCTGCTCCAGGTCGAGGGTCACCTGGCCGCTCAGCCTCTGCGCGTCGGGGGGGGAGCCCCCCGGCAGGGCACTCCGGTGCTCGCCCTGGGGGACCCCTTTCTCGCCGCGCGTGACGCGCAGCCGGCGGCGTCGAGCGGAATCGTCGAGGCGGTGCTGGCCCTCGACGCCCCGGAGGTCGCGTATCGCGGGCCGGTGTTGCTCACCGACGCCGCGATCAACCCGGGGAGCGAAGGGGGCCCGCTGATCGACCTCGAAGGGCGCGTGCTGGGGATCCTCGCGCCCCTCGCCGAAGATCGCCGGACCGAGGCCTACGTCGGCTATGCGATCCCGATCAGCGCGCTGGCGCGGCTCCAGGCGCGGCTCGGCCAACGCGCGACCTTGGGGGTCGTCGGGCGCTACGCCGAGGGGGCGCTGCGGATCGAGCGCGTGCTCGAGGGCGGGCCGGCCGCAGGCGTGCTGCTCGCGGGCGACTCGGTGCTGACCTTCGACGGCGTAGCGCTCGAGAGCGCCGAGGTCCTGCGCGCCGAGCTCGCGAAGCGCTCACCCGGGGCGCAAGTCGAGCTCGAGGTCGAGCGCGGGAGCGGCCGCCGGCGGGTGACCCTGACCCTCGGAGGGAAGCCGTGAGCCGCCGCTGGGCGGGGCTCGAGCTGGCGCTCTTCGCTGCGCTGGGGCTGGGCGTCTGCGAACCATCGTCCATGGCCCGGCCGCCCCGCGCCGATCCAGGGTCCGCCCTGGCCGAGGTGCTGCCGCGCGCGATCGAGCGGGCGCAAGCTTGCTTGGTGCGCATTCAGGGCCCAACCGGTCGGGTGCGCAGCGGGGTCGCGCTCGACGGTCGAACCGTGCTGACCTGCTTGAGCACGCTGACGGCCCTCGGCGAAGAGGACCTCGCCGTGCTCTCTCCGAGCGGGCGCCGGCTGCCGACTGAGCTCGCGGGGCGAGACCTGCGCTTGCGGGTCGTGGCCTTGCGCGTGGAGGGGCTCCCGGAGCCTCCGGCCCTCGGCCGGGGCCGCCCCCTGGCCCCCGGGCGCTTGTGCCTCGCGCTGGGCGCCGCGCTCGGGACGCCCAGTGCGACCTTCGGCATGGTCTCTGCGACCGATCGCTTCCAAGGACGCGCCTTTCAGCTCGACGCTCCAGCCGATCCCGGGAACTACGGAGGCCCGCTGATCGACGTCGAGGGCAACGTGATCGGGCTGCTCGTCCACGTCGACGAGCGCCTGGGGACCCGCAGCGGCGTGGCCTTCGGGATCCCGCTCGAGCGGATCGAGGCCGCGCTGCCGCGCCTGCGGGCGGGGGAGATCCTCGAGCCCGGCTGGCTCGGCGGGCGGATCCCGCGCCTCGGCGGCGGCGAGGGGGTCGCGCTGCGCAGCGTGGCGCCCCAGGGGCCCCTGGGGCAGGCCGGGCTGAAACCGGGCGACGTGATCTTGAGCCTGGACGGTCGCCCCACCTTGACCCCAGAGGCCTTCCGCGCGGCCCAGGTCGACCTGGTGGCGGGGCAGCGGGTCGAGCTGGAATACGCCCGCGACGGGGTCCGGCGGAAGGTCCTGCTCAACTGCGCGCGTCGCGGTCGTTGAGCCACAAGCCTCTATTCAAAAGAGACTTGTAACTTCTTTCCGGGGAAGCTTTGGCTGCCTGCCAACAGGTGCCGCCGCGCTGCGTAACTACGGACACAAGCACCGGTGAGGACGCAATGAAGAACCTGTTCGCTGTTTTGGCCCTTGGGGCCTGGGTAGGGGCTGCTCCCTTGGCGATGGCCCAAGCTGAGCCGCAGCGCGACTTCCAGATCGACGACGAGGAAGATCAACAGATTCGCGAGGTCGAGGAGGCCCTGGCCGAGGTGTTGGTCCTCGACGAGAGCGGACAGGTCGTCATGCGGGCCGAGATGCAAGAGGTCCTGCCCGAGGGGGTCCCGATCGAGCGAATCAACATGATGCTCGGGACCTTCATCGAGGTCGACGACGACGGCAAGTTCCGCCTCACCGAGTCGGCGCGGCCCTACCTGCCGATGCTCAAGAACTTCCTCCGCCCCGAGATCATGGCGCGCCTGCGCAAGCTGCGCAGCATGACCCCTGAGGAGCGGAAGGCCGAGCTGCAGAAGCTCATGGAGGAGCAGCAGCAAGAGGGCGGTGGCTTCGGCATGCGGCCCCCGGAGGGGCGTGGCCCCGCGCCGCGCCGTGAGCCCGAGGCGCAGCCGGCGCCGCGGGTCAGCCCCCGGGCGACCCCCACCCCCCGGGCCGAGGAGGGTGACCGCCTCGACCGGATCGAGCGCCGCTTGGCGCGGATCGAAGAGCTCCTCGAGCGCAGCCTCGAGGGCGGCGCGGCGCCGCGCGAGCGCGGGTCCCGTGGGCTGGGCCGCTTGTTCGGCAACCGCGGCGGCAGCGGCGGCGGGCTGGGCCTGGGCAAGGGCCTGCGCCGGGCACGGACCCTCGCCGACGGCATGCGCCGCCTGAGCGAGATCGCGACCCCCGAAGACATGGACCTCCTGCGACGCATGATGGCTGACTCGGGGCTCAAGCTCGACGACCTGCGCAACCGCGACGAGCTGCTCAACAAGCTGCAGCAAAGCATGGAGCCCCAGGATCTGGGTCGCATGATGGAGCTCTTCAGCGAGTTCATGGGCACCGACGAGGGTCGCCGCTTCGTCGACGAGCTCGACGGAATGGCCAAGGACTTCGAGGGCATGATGAATGGCGACCGCGGCGCCCGCATGGGTGAGCTCATGCAGCGCCTCGAGGGCATGCTCGGCAAGGGCGGCGGCAACAACAAGATGCTCGACACCCTGCGCAAGCTGACCCAGGGCCGTGACCGCGACCGCGAGCCCAGCGCCAGGTCGGAGGAGCACCACCGCTCCACCCCCAAGCGCCTGCACAAGGACGGCGAGCGCCCCTCGAGTCCCACTCCGCGTCGCTCCAGCGGCAGCCGCCTCTACTAGGCGGCGGAGGGGATCTTGGGGACTATACTGGGAGACCGCGAGTGACCTCGATCGCAGTTGCAGCTCCACCTTCGGTGCGGTGGCCGCTTCGGGTCGCTTCCACGCGGACCCAGGCCCTCCCCATGTCGAGCCCCACTGACGCCGAGTTGGTCCTCCGAGCGCGCGAAGGCGACGCCGAGGCCTTTCGTGGACTGGTCGAGCGCTACCAGCAGCGAATCTTCTGGGTCGCGCGCGGCATGCTCGGCAACGACGAGGACGCCCGCGACGCCGCTCAAGAGGCCTTCATTCGCGTCCACCGGCACCTCGACCGTTTCGACCTCGGAATGCGCTTCTACACCTGGCTCTACCAGATCGTGGTCAACCTCTCGATCGATCAGATTCGCCGGCGCAAGAAGCGACAGGGGGTGTCGCTGGAGGCGGTCGGCGACGTGGCGGGGTCGCCCGAGGATCACGGAGACGCGATCCAACAGCAGGAGCTCAGCGTTCGTGTACAGAGTGTGCTCGACGAGCTCCCGGAGAAATACAAGGCGGTGATGGTGCTCTCTGACTTAGAGGGGATCAGCGCCAAGCAGATCGCAGACATGACGGGCACCACGCACGCGACCGTGCGCTGGCGGCACCACCGGGCGCGGAAGTTGTTCCGTGAGGCCTGGGAGAAGAAGTTTGGGAAGGAAAGCCATGTCCTCTGAGCATGACGACCGGTTCTGGGCAGCGTTGCCGCTGCCGCCGGACTGCGCGGACGACGAGCCTGGGTTCGCCGAGGAGTTCGGGGTCACGCCCGCCGAGGTGCGCGCATGGCTCGCCAAGGACCCCGCGCGCCAGCGCCGGGCGGCGGAGCTCGAGGCAGAGCTCGAGGCCGACCTCGGGACGCTGATCCAGCTTCGCCACGAGCGTACGCTGCCGCCGATCATGGCGGACTTCACCGACCGGGTCATGGCCCAGGTCGAGCCGCGCGCGCCACAGGGGCGGCTGGTGGTGTTCCGCCGCTACGGTCTGGCTGCGGCCGCCGCGCTCCTGTTCGCCGTCACCGTGGGGGCGGTGTGGGGCACGAGCTCGAGCGCGTCCCGCGCCACGACCGCCGCGCAGCCCGAGGCGCGCGTGCTCCCGCGTCGGAGCGCCGAGGACGTGCTCGACGCGCTCCCCGCCGTGGCCCAGTCCATGCCCTCCCCGCAGCTGCTGCCCGGCGTCAGCCCGCGCGGCATGCGGGACCTCGAGCCGCAGGTCCCCGTCGGCCGAGCGTCGGGGGGGAGCGCGCCCGTGAGCCCCGGAGACTTGCTCCTGCGCCGCTTCCTCGAGGATCTGCCCAACCTGCGCGAGAACCTCGAAGAGCTGCGTCGCGAGAGCGAACCGGCCGAAGACGAAACCTTCCGCTTCTAACCCAGGAGACGACCATGAACCGAAGCATTGCCTGGTGCGCCTGCGCCGCCTTCGCCGTCGTTTGCACGGCCGAGGCGCAAGACGGCGCAAAGATCGACGCGCTGATCCGCAACCTCGGCGCCGACTCGAGCGACGCGCGCGACGCCGCGCAGGCGAAGCTGATCGAGATCGGCAAGCCCGCGATCCCTGCGCTGCGCAAGGCCACCGAGAGCGACGACCTCGAGGTCGCGAGCCGCGCCCGAGAGGCCCTGGCCAAGATCGAGGGCCAGGCTCCCAAGGAGCAGCCCGTCGAGCGTCCCGACCGCCCGCTGCCGGGGGTGCCGGAGATCCCCGACATGGACCGCATGTTGGAAGAGCTGCAAAAGGACCTCGACCAGCAGCTCCCCGACATGGGCAAGATGTTCGAGAAGCTGTTCGAGGAGTTGCAGAACCCCAACCAAGGGCAGGGCAACGGCGCTCAGCCGCGGATGCGGGTGTGGACCTTCAACAACAACTCGAACGGTGGCTTCAGCGGCGTCAGCTCGCGTCTGGGCCTGGGCTTGGGCTCGCCGAGCGCAGCGCTTCGTGCGCAGCTCGGGATCGAGGAGCGCAACGGCTTGGTGGTGAACCAGGTCATGGAGGGAGGCTGGGCCGCCCAGCACGGGATCCAGCTCTACGACGTGCTCGTGCGCCGCGACGGCCGACCGGTGAAGACCCTGCAGGACCTCGACCCGCTCGTGGCGGGCGGCGGCAAGCTCCAGTTCTACCGCAAGGCGAAGCTGGAGACGCTGGAGGTCCCGGGGGCGGGCGCAGAGCCACCCGAGCAGGGAACCACGCAGCCGCGGCCGGCGCCGATCCCCAAGGCGAAGCAAGGACGCAACTTCTAGAGCGAGGCGCAGCCCTTACGAGAGCACGTGGCCCGGCTTCGCCGGGCCGCGTTGCGTGTGAGGCCCGCCGCGGTGGCTCGGGCGCTCGGGCTCGTCGTCGAGGTCGTCGTCCTCGAGGCTGATGACGACCTCACCTTCGAGCGCTGCGTAGGCTTCGCGGTAGGCCGCGAGGGAGGTGCGCGCTCGGAAGCGTTGCTCGAGGAGGTCGTCCACGCGTTCGATCATAGTGCCAGAAACCTGGCGGGGTCAACTCCCTCGTCGAAAATCCCCCTCGGTCGTCGCGCGGAGGCAGCGCTGCAAAGCAGGCAGGGGTTTGTAACAGCGGGGAGGAGCGGCTCGGCGATAGCGTGGGGTCAGTCAGGAGCGTCGTCGCGTATGAGCTTGTTCGAGTGGTGGGGTGAGTCGATCAACCCTGGGCCGGTGGGCGGCGTCGAGTTCGGCGACGACCCTCGCCGGGCCCCGGCGGATCCGACCTGGGTCCTGATCCGCTTGGTGCTCTCGTGCGCGGTCCTGGTCGGTGCCTGGATCCTGGTGTTCGGCCACTACGCGGTCGAGGTCAACGCGCACAACGTGGGGATCGCGGCGGCGGTCGCCTTCTCCTACCTGGGGCTCGCCTGGCTGATTCGCCCGCAGGCCGACTTCAGCAACATGGGCTGGGCCGGCGGCCTGATCGACAACCCGTTTCGCTACTCCGACGACCTCAACCGCACCCTGTTGTTCTTGACGGTCGTGCTCTTCCCGGGGCGTCTGATCGCCGACTCCCTTGGAGACAGCGTGCGCCTCGTCCTCGGGCGCTAGCGGGCTGCTGAGCGCCCGCGCTTGGCCAGGCGCGTGAACACCTCGGGCGCGAGGTGCACGAGGGCCTCGACGTCAGCGCGGCAGTAGCGACGGAGCCTGGCCAAGGAGCGCGCGTCTCCGGCCTGCGCCTCGGCCCAGAGCCCCGGGGCCACGGAGCCGTCGCAGCTCGCGATCTCGGGGTCCCGAGGGAGGTCGAGGTCGCGCTGCAGGGCCTTCAGACCGCCCCCCAGGCCGACCCGGTGCCCTTCGCGGGCGAGGTCGAAGTGGGGCACGGTCCAGTCGAGCTGCGGGAACGCCGCCCGCAGGCGCGGGAGGTCGAAGCGGTCGCCGTTGAAGGTCACCAGCAGCGTCGCCCCGGCCAGGGCCCGCCGCAGGGCCTCAGCGGTCAGCGTGCGGCCTGCCACGAGGGTCTGGGTCCGCCGGCCGTCGGAGATCCCGACCACCGTGATGCGCGCGTTGCGCGCGAGCCCAGTGGTCTCGATGTCCAGGTAGCGCGTGCTGCCCTCGGGAAACAGGCGCCATTGATCGAGCGGCTCGAGCTGCGGAGCCGTGGGGACCGTGCCGCGTGCGCGCGACCCGAACAGCGCGAGCGGCTCGGGGCGAATCCACGGCGGCGGGAGGCTGATGCCGCGCCGCGGCGTAGCCACGTGGCTTCCCCGCCCGGAGATGACCCAGGGAGAGGTGGGAAGCAGCAGGAGTCCGTTGGCAACCATGTTGCAGACACCCTAGCTTGGACCACCGACAGTCCGCCCAGGCCCGATCAAGATTCGATAAACTAGTGGGTTAACACCCCTATCCAGCTCTCGGACAGGGGGATACAACGGGGAATGGGTTGTGGATAAGTTGTGAAGACTGCTGAGACAGGCCCGCTCGCCACGTTGCATTTTGCTCGGTCGTGGGTCCTGAGCGCTGGCCATCGGCGGCTCGATCAGCAGGGTCGAGGGGTCGGGGGCCGATCGAGGTGGGCGGTCATCGAACGCGTTCACCGGTGTCCGACGGCAGCGATCCGCCGAGCGTTCGGCGGCAGCGATCCGTCGAGTGCGGGGTCGCGTTGCCGTTGTGGGCGGCACTTGGTAGCTTCCGAACTCGAGCGGGGAGTCGGATGAAGGATTGCTTCGGGCACGGCATGCAGTGGTGGGTCCCTGTGAAGCAAGGGATCACCAACCCTGACAAGCAGCGCGAGTGCTACGAGTGCCCTGACTTCGACATGTGCGCCAAGGCTCACGAGGTGCACAACTCGCGGCACCTGACCGAGATCGTGCTGCACCACGTCCACAAATCCAAGAAGCAGCGCTAGCAGCCAGCTCGTCCGCCGTCGCGCGGACGCTCACCCGATCGTCGTCGCGCGCTGTGCCTCGATCTGCTCCACCCAGGGCTGGAGGTGCGCGAACACCTCTCCGGTGGCGCGCGCGTCGGCGAGGGCATACGCCGCGATCTCGGTGTAGCGCTGGGCCTCGTAGGCGCCGGCCACCTGGTCTCCCTTGAGCGCGCCCTTGGGGCTCGAGACGGAGTAGACCTCGCACCAGTAGTCGAGGGAGAACCCGGGGCGCCGTGCTTGGTCGAAGCCGAGGACCTCGTGCAGGTCGCAGTGCGGAGCGAGGGACCCTGGCACGCTCAGGTCGATCCGCGGCGCGACGCCGAGGACGGTCGAGCGCAGCACCAGCATGGGGACGTCGAACCCGCGCCCGCGGAAGGTGATCAGGCGCGCTCCGCGCGCGTGGGCCTCGGCGACCTCGTCCCAGTAGCTGCGCAAGAGCGCGGCCTCCTCGGCGAAGAAGGTCAGCCGCGCGCCGCCGTCGAGCTGGGTCTCGAGGGGCTCCGCGCGGGTGGGGTCGAGGGCGAGGACGCGCTCGCCCTCGGGCGACCAGAGCCCGACGGCGATGACCTGCGCCAGGCCCGGGAGCAAGCCGACGGTCTGCGGCGCCGCGCGGGGGTCGTCGGGCCCCAGGCCGCGGTAGCCGTCGCGGGTGCGCAGGTAGTCTTGCATGCGGGGGCTGAGCTCTTGCCAGGCGCCGTAGGTCTCGATGTCGAACGCGAGGAAGGGGCTCATGCCAGCAGAATAGCGAGGGGGTCGGTCAGGCCCGCGGCGGTAGGATGCGGCCGCTGGAGGTGCCATGTCTGCTGCGGACCGGGAGACCTGGGACGCGCGTTGGTCCGCGCGCGGGGTCGAGCTGAGCGAGCCTGAGGCCTTCCTGACCGACCAGGCGACGCGGCTCGCGGGTGGCGGGCGCGCGCTCGACCTCGCCGGGGGGAGCGGTCGCCACGCCCTGTGGCTCGCCGCGCGGGGCTACGACGTCACGCTGCTCGACGTCTCGCCGCGTGCGCTCGAGGCCGCCGGGAGCGCGGCGAGCGCGCGGGGGTTGGGGCTGTCGCTCCTCGAGCTGGACACCGACGCGATCGACGCGGGCGCCGCCGCCTTTCCCCCGGGGCCCTGGGACGTGATCCTCTGCCACCACTTCCTCTGGCGGCCGCTGTTTGTCCACGCCGGGGCGACCCTCAGCGAGGCCGGGCTGCTGCTCTTCGCTCAGCCCACGCGGGTCAACCTGGAGCGCCACCCGCGCCCGAGCGCCCGCTTCCTCCTCGAGCCCGGTGAGCTGGCGGAGCTTGCCGCTCCGCTGCGGGTGCTAAGCCTGAGCGAAGGCTGGCGAGCGAGCGGACGTCACGAGGCGCAGCTGGTCGCGGCCCGTCATGGCGGGTGAACCAACGAACAGGCCCCCCTGCCAGGAGCAGGGGGGCCTCATGGAGGATAGGGGACTTGAACCCCTGACCTCTTGCATGCCATGCAAGCGCTCTCCCAACTGAGCTAATCCCCCGTTGAGTGGCAGAATCCTATCCCGGGGCCGGGGCGTCGTCAACATTGGGTATCGTCAGACGTGGAGGATCGCATGAGCAGCGGAGCATCCAGGAGCAAGCGTTTGCGTTGGCTGCTCGCAGGCGGCCTGGCCGCCGCCGTCGGGGTCTGCGCGCTCTACGCGGGAAACTACCGCTTCATTCGGGCCAAGGAGGCGCTCTACCGCGTCCCCAAAGAGGCCTTCGGCTACACGCAGACCTACGTCGACGTCCGCGAGTGGGGCCCTCGGGACTTCGCCGCGAACCCGAAGATCGCGTCTCAACTCGTCCGCGCGCAAGGGAAGCAGGCGCTCCACGACCTGGGCGGCGCGCTCCAGGATCTCGGCGACGCGCTCGAGAAGAAGTAGACCGCCCCGCAAGCTGGGACACGCGTCGCCGTGAATTCGACCGGCAGCTAGAGCAGTCGGCCGACCTCGGTCGCTTCGTCGACGAGGCGCATGGCCTCGATCAACAGCGCCGGGGTCGGGCAGCGGATCGTGACCGTCTCGCTGGGCGCCGTGTCGTGAAAGGCGAAGGCGCCGCAGCCGAGGCGCGCCATGGCGCAGAACGCCCCCAGCGGCTGGTCGTGGAAGGGCGAGGCCGCGTCGATCACGTTCCCGCGGTCGAAGAACACCGCGAAGGTGCCGCTGGTGTGGTGGATCACCAGGTGCCCGGACTTCCCGCTGGTGTGCAGGAACTGCACCAGCTCTGCGAAGGCCATGCGCGAGAGGTCGCCCTGGAGCGACGCGCTGCCGACCTCCTCGGGCTCGACCTTGGCGGTCCCCCGGCGCCAGACCTCGTGGTTCATGGGGGCGGCTTCGGTCCGGTCCGTCGACGGCTCGGCGCCTTCGATCAGGTCGAACTCGAGCACCGTCGCGCCGACCTGGATTCGGTCGTGGCGCTCGAGGGCATGCGCACGGCCAGGCACCAGCCGGGTCTGATTCACCCAGCTGCCGTTGGTGGAGCCCAGGTCCAGGATCACGTAGTCGCGGTCGCGAGACTCGATCCGGCAGTGCACGCGCGAGCAGCGCGCGTCGAGCAGGGGGACGTCCGCGGTCGTGGCGCGACCCAGGCTCAGGCCCCTCCCGACGGGGAACACCTGACCCGCGGTCGGCCCGGCGATCGCGCGCACGCAGGCGGGCGGGCGCTCGAGGGCGCGGTGGGTCACGACGTTGACCCGGGCGGCGCCGATCCGCAGCTGGTCGCCGATCTGGATCAGGGCGTGGCGCTTTTGGACGCCGTTGACCCAGAACCCTTCGCCGCCCACGTCGGTGAGCACCCAGCCTTCGGGGCCGAGCTCGAAGCGGGCGTGGCGCGCGGCGATCCCGGGGTCGCTCAGGGGAAGGTTGCACCCCTGGGAACCGATCCAGTGAGGACCCTGGCCTTCGAGATCGAAGACCGCGCCGATCGACCCACCGGACACTACGACGAGGGAGAGCTGCATAGGCGAGGAGGATAGGGTTTGACTGCAGGGGCGGCAAGAGGACGGGCGGGTCTTTTCTTTTCGTTCTCTGCTTAGGTGCCATGCAGCCGCACCCAACTCGAACGAGCACAGCACCAAGTCGCAGTAAATCCTTTCACTACGGAAGGAACGCCGTGTGCACGCGTCCCCCCGAGGATTGCGAAGGAGACCCCCGTGCGCTGGTTCCTCTGGTCGAGTTTGGTCGCCTCCCTGGTTGCAGCCCAGCCTGCCTGGGGGCAGCCCGAGCGCGTGTTGACGCTCGAGGTGCACCTCGAGGCGGAGGGCGAGTTGTTCGTGGTTCCGACCGCCGGCCCGACGGGGGTCGTGACCAAGCTCGACGGTGCCACCTCGGTTCGGCTGACCGTGGCCGAGGGCCCCGCCGCGCGGGTCCTGCCCCGCTTCGCGGGCCGGGTGGTCCGGGTTCGCGGGACCGTCGACGAGGCGAGTGGCGTCGCCACGATCAAGCGCCTGATCTCCCCGCGGCGGATCGAGCTCAACGGGACCTACGACTTCGCCCGCAAGCGCCTCCTCACGCGCAACGGCCCCGTCGCGCTGCGCGGCGTGATCCCTCCCTCGTCGGCCGCGGGGGCCCTGGCCGTCCGGGGCTGGAGCTACGAGGACGGGCTCGAGGTCGACGCCTTCCGCGGCTGGCTCAACCGCGACACCCCCGCCGCCGACGGCGAACTCGCGGCCGGGGAGGCGGTGTGGCTGCGGGCTGCAGGCGACGACTTCCTGATCGCCGGGACCCGCCCGACCCGCGTCGCCAAGGAGGCGATCCGCTTCTCCCCCGAGGCGCCGCGCGTCGCGGCCGAGCCGGCTGCCGACGATGGCGCCGGGTTGCCCAGCGAGGCCCCCGTGGTCCCCCTGCGCTTGCTCCAGCGCCGCTAGCCCGCACTTCGAGCGAAGCAGCGGATCCACGCGCCCCTCCCTCCCAAAAAAAAATGCAGGTCTTCCTGAACCCTCACCGGGCGGGCGCGTTACTCAGGCAGAACCTGAAACCTCCTTCTTCCAACCTGATCTGAACCTCGAGCAGCCAGCCACTCCCAGGGCTGGCTGTTCACTTTGGTTCGC
>JAGQRJ010000929.1 GCA_020425635.1 Planctomycetota bacterium
CGCTCGCGGCGGCAGAGCCGCCGACTCGCTCCGGCGCAGCCCGCCTGCTTCGCAGGCGGCTACCCCGCAAACTCACCACTTCGTGGTGAGCTTTGCGGGCTAGCCCGCACTTCTCACCACTCGCTCCGCGTCGTCGGTCGACGCTTCGGGGGGCAGGGCCGGGCGCCCCTCGACGTGGCGGGCCACGGTCACGAACCCGGTGTGGGGCGTGGCCTGGTTCTCGGGGCGAATGCTGCGCCGGCCCACCTGCCACGGGCGCTGGATCGTCTCGAGCACGGTCAGGTCCGCGAAGCGCCCGCTGTCGCGCAGCGCGTTGACGAACTCGTGGGTCTGAGTGATCGAAGGCACGAAGGCGCAGAGGATCCCACCTCGACGCAGCGCCTGCTCCGTGTGCGGAACCACCTGCCAAGGCTCGGGGACGTCGAGCACCACCCGGTCGAGGTCGCCGTCGGGGATCTCCTGATAGACGTCGACCTGGCGGATCGTGTGCGCGGGGTGCGGGCCGCCGTACCACAGCGCCACGTTGTCTGCGCCCTGCTGGAGCGAGCGCTCGCGGGTGTCGTAGGAGAACAGGCGCCCCTCGGGGCCGATCGCGCGCAGCAACGACAGGCTCAGCCCCCCCGAGCCCAGGCCCGCCTCGAGCACGCGGGCGCCGGCGAACAGGTCGCCGTAGAGCAGGATCGGGCCCGCCTCCTTGGGGTAGATCGTCTTCGCGAAGCGCGGCATGGACTCCACCCAGCGCGCCAGGGTCGGGCGCACGACGAAGAACTCCTCGCCCTGGGGGGAGACCAGGCGCGACCCGGGCTCGAGGCCGACGAGCTCCGCGTGGGCGAAGCGGTGTCCGCGGACGTTGATCGTGCCCTGGGCCTTGAGCACCACCAGGTAGGGCTTGGCCTTGCCGAACTGCAAGAACTCGATCGGCTCGCCGACGCGCAGGCCTTCGCTCACCGGGACGCTCCTCTGCGGCCCAAGGCTACCGCGCTTGAGAGAATCCCGCTGGAGCTGCGTTCTTGCGGCCAGGAGGTCGTATGTCCGAGCTGAAGCGAGTGCAAGGCGGTCTGCTGGGCCTGGCCTGCGGCGACGCCCTGGGGGCCCCGCTGGAGGGGCGGACGCCGGCCGCGATCGCGCGGCGCTACCCCGACCCCGCCGCGCTGGTGGCCGATCCGCCGGGCGAGGTCTTGCGCTACACCGACGACACCGAAATGGCCCTCGGCGTGGCCGAGGCGCTGCGCGCGCGGGGCCGCGAGGCCCGCGCGGAGGACTACGCTCGCCGCTACGTGGCCAACCTGAACGTCGACCGCGGCTACGGACGCGGCGCGCTCATGGCCCTCGCGGCCCTCGACCAGGGCATGCCCCCCGCCGAGGCGGCCCGCTGCTACTTCCCCGACGGCTCCTTCGGCAACGGCGCCGCCATGCGCGTGGCCCCCGTGGGCTTGGCCTTCGCCGGGGACCCCGAAGCCCTCGAGCTCCACGTGGCGCGCTCCTCGGCGCCGACCCACGCCCACGCGCACGCGGTCGAGGGCGCGCGGCTGATCGCCCACGCGGTGGCCTACGCGCTGACCCACGGCCCCTTCGAGCCCGACGCCTTCCGCGCCTTCGTGGCCTCGCGGGTCCGCGAGCCGGCCTTCGGCGCGCGGCTCGACGACGTGTTCGCGGGGCGCGGGCTCGCGACCGGGGTCGCCGCGCTGGAGTCGGTCCCCACCGCGCTGGCGCTCGCCGCGCGCTACGCCGAGAGCTACGCCCAGGGCGTGGGGCACGCGGTGCTCCTCGGCGGCGACTGCGACACGATCGCGGCCATGGCCGGCGCGATCCTCGGCGCGGCCCACGGGCTCGACGCGATCCCCCCGGCCTGGCGCGGACGCCTCGAGCGCGGCCCCCGCGGCCACGGCTACCTGCTCCAGGCCGCGGAGCACCTGGTTGGGGCTAACGCCTAGCCACGGGTCCGTTCGGCTCGCGGGGGGCCTCGTAGAAGTCGATCCGGCAGGTCAGGGGGCCGTCGACCCGCAGGTGGTGGCGGGCCTGAGGGGCGATCGGGTGCGTCGCCGGCGCGGTCAGCTTGAGCTCCTCGCCTCGCTCCAGGTCGACGAAGGTCACGCTCCCCTCCTCCAGCACGAACTGCCCCCAACGGCCAGCGCGCAGCGAGTGGTCTTCCTGCAGGGCCGCGGGGAGGGTCTCGAGGGTGAAGGTCCTCGAGCTCCCAACGCGCGTCAGGCCAAGGGGGAGCTGGGGGTCCTGGGCGGGGTCTCTCACCCCCGTATCCTAGCCCGGGCGCCCGCGCCGCTCGCCTTCGACCCGGAACGCGGCTAGTCCTGGCCAAGGAAGGCGAGCAGCTGCGCGTCGGAGACGGCGAGGGGGTCGGTCAAGTCGAGTCCGCTCAGGCTCGCGGGGACCGCGGGCCGGGCGTAGCGCACGAAGTCGAACTGGGCGCGGAGGTCGGGCTGGCCGCTGGTGATCAGGGCGGTGTTGTGCTGCTCGGGGGTCAGCACCTGCACGTTGTCCCAGTCGGTGTAGACCGTGAGCCCGACCTGCAGGGTCGCGGGGAGGTCGGGGCGCGAGAAGCGGCGGTGCACGCGCCAGGCGCTGGACTCTTCGCGGATCAGGCAGATCACCGCGCCGCCGATCCGGGCCACGCGGATCCGGGCCTCGCTGCCGTTGGCGGGGTCGATCGTGAGCGTCGAGGTCCCGTCGTCGGTGGTCTTGACCTCGGTCTGGGCCAGCCCCGGGGTGTCGGCGGCGCCGAGGGAGAGGAACACGTAGTCCTCCTGCCCGGGCTGCCAGGTGGCCGGCGTCACGTTGCGCGGCGCGCGGACCATGATCCCGGCCAGCGAGTAGAGCCGGAGGGGGGGCGCGTCGCCGGCGCGGTTGGTCGAGAGCACCCGGGTCGTGACCACGAAGTCGCCCGAGACCTGCTTGTAGGCGAGCACCCCGCGGTAGTCCTCGAACCACGAGCTCGTGTAGGGGACGAGGGTCAACCAGCCCGCGCGGGTGGCGCCGAGGTCGATCGCCTCGAGCTGGTCGAAGCCCCACTGCTCGGTCTGATACACCCGGCTCCAGCTGCTGAGGGTCGCGGGGTCGTCGAACTCGTCGGAGAGCGGCGCGAGGTCGTCGGGGGTGGGGCTCCCGGGGGCCGGGGTCCCCGCCGGCGGGGTGGGGTTGGAGGCGGGCGGTGGCGCCCCCACACCGGGGATCGCTGAGCTGCCGCCTCCGTTCGACGAGCAGCCCGCGGCGGCGAGCGAAAGCAGGGCGAGGGTGGCCAAACCGGTCAGAATGCGCATGAGTCTCCTCCTTGGACCCTCTATGCGCCCGGGCGGGGGGTCTTACAGAGAAAGTCGCAACCCTCGGTGAGCGCGCGAGTTGGACGATCCGTGTAAGAGGTCCCCAGGCGGCGCATACACGCAGGGGGGCGTAGACTGAGTGCCGTGGCCGATTCGCAACACGCTGCCTTCCCGCCCACCCGCAGCACCCTGGTGCAGCTGGCCGCGGACCCCGACTCGCCGGGCTGGAAGGCGGGTTGGGAGCGCTTCTTCCGTGGCTACTGGGCGCCGCTCTACGCCTACCTGCGGCGCACGGGCAGCGACGCCCAGGACGCCCAGGACCTGCTGCAGGACTTCTTCGTGCGCGGGCTCGAGGGGCGAGTCCTCGCGAGCTACGACCCGGCGCGAGGTCGGCTGCGGAGCTTCCTCTTGACCTGCGTCACCAACCACCGGCGCCAGGCCCAGCGCAAGGAGCGCGCGCGCCCCGACCGCCTGCCCTGGCTGAACGCCGAGGGGCTGCCGCCGCTCGAGGCGAGCGCGGCGTCGCCGCTCGAGGCCTTCGACCGTGAGTGGAACCTGTGCCTGGTCGAGCAGGCCCTGGCCGCGGTGCGCGAGCAGCTCGCGCGCAAGCGCGACGAGGTCGGCGCCGCGCTGCTCGAGCGCTGGGTGCTCGCTCGGGAGCGGGAGGACGCCGACGCGGTCGCGGCCTCGCTTGGGCTCACGCGCGGCGCGCTCTACACCCGCGCCACGCGCCTGCGCAACGCCCTGAGCCAGGAGACCGAGCGCCGGCTGCGCTTCCTCAGCGGGGATCCCGAGCGCCTCGCCGCCGAGCGCGACGCCGTGCTGCGCATGTTCCGGGAGCGCGCGTGAGCGAGGCGGGCTTGGACGACTGGCGGCGCGCCTTCGCCCTCGGCGAGGAGCAGGGCTTGATCCCCGCGGAGGTCGCGGCCGCGGCGCTGGAGGACCTCGCGGGGCGGCCCGTCGCGGAGCTGACCCCGGCCCTGGTCGCGTTCCTGGTCGACGTGCCCGAGGCTCAGCTCCTGGAGCTGCTGCGGGGCGCAGCGACCGCGGCGACGGCCCCGCTGGGCGAGGGCGCGCAGACCCTCGGGGCCGAGGGCGAGCTCCTGCCCGGCGCGCAGCTCGGCGACTTCGTGCTCGGAGCGCCCCTCGGCGCGGGCGGCATGGGGCGCGTCTACCGCGCGCGACAGCTCTCGCTGGCGCGCGACGTGGCGCTCAAGGTGCTCAAGCCGGCCCTGGCCGAGGACCTCGAAGGGCACCGCCGCTTCTTGCGCGAGGCGCGCACCCTGGCGGCGCTGAACCACCCGCGGGTCGTGACCTGCTACCAGGTGGGCAGCGGAGACGACGGCTCGCCCTACCTCGCCATGGAGTTCATGCCCGGGGGCGACGTGGCCTCGCTCGCGAAGCGCGCCGGGGGGCGGCTCGACGAGCGACGCGCGCTGCAGGTCGCCTGCGACGCGGCCGAGGCGCTCGTGGCCTTCGAGGCCGCGGGGCTGGTGCACCGCGACCTCAAGCCGCAGAACCTGTTCCTCGACGAGGACGGGCGGGCCAAGCTCGGCGACCTGGGGTTGGCGCGGAGCAGCGCGGGCAGCGACCGCATGACCCTGACCGGCATGGCGGTGGGCACGCTGCCCTACATGTCGCCGGAGCAGCTCGAGGGCGCCCCGGACGTCGACGTGCGCGCCGACCTCTACGCCCTCGGCGCGACGCTCTACACCTTGCTCGCGGGGCGGCCGCCGCGGATCAACCAGGGGCCTCCGCGGCTGCCCGACGCCTCGCCGCGCACGGCGGCC
>JAGQRJ010000930.1 GCA_020425635.1 Planctomycetota bacterium
GCGGCGTGCATGGCGCGCTGCAGGCGCTCCAGCCGGCGCACGCCGCCGCGGAGGTCGTTGACCAGGCGGTTGACGTCCGCGCGGACCTGGCCCCGGGCGAACTCCCGGCCTCGTTCGCCGTTGGCGCTGCGCAGCTGGCGGTCGGCGCGCTGGAGGAGGTCGCGCCAGTCGCGGGTGAGCCGGTCCTGCTGGGCCTGGAGCGCGTTGAGCGAGTTGTCGTTCAACCAGTCCTGGAGGTCGTCTCGCCGGCGGCGGAGGTCGCCGATTCGCTCGTCGACGTCCTGCACGAGCAACCCCGCGCGCTCGTTGCGCAGGATCTGGCGCTGCTGCTCGAGCTCGGTGATCCGGGTCTGGGTCGCCGCGAGCAGGGCCGTCGGGCTGCGCATGGCCAGGTCGCCGAGGCCCGCGAAGTCCACGCGCATGTCGAGCAGGGTGGTGGCCGAGTCGATCTCGAGCCGGCGCTCCACGTCGATCGCGACCTGGGGCAGGTCGAGGGGCACGTTGAGCGGGGTGGGGCTGGGCAGCGAGGCCGCGAGCAGCGCAGGGCGCGCGCTCGACCAGAAGGCCTCGAAGGTCCGCCGCGAGTCGGGCATGGTGCGCGCCTCGAGCTCCTTGTGGATCTGCGGCGCGTAGGCCTTGAACAGGTCGCCGGTGGCGAAGTCGAGGGGGGCGTCCATGGCCGCGTGGCAGGTGCGGCACGAGGGGGCGTAGACCTCGAGGTAGAGCTCGACGTCGCTGGCCCAGCCGCTGGGGACGAAGTCGTCGTCCTGGGTGGCCCGGGGGAAGGCCGCGCCGCCATACCAGCCCTCGATCAGCTCCTTGGTGCGCTCGCTGACCACCGGGCTCTCGTGCACGGCGAGGTTCAGCTCCTTGAGCGGGCGCTCCTGATCGGCGCGGGTGAAGCCGTTGCGGTTGGAGAACTCGAAGGTCTGCGCGTCGAAGGGCAACAGCCGCGAGCCAAGGTCGCCGCCGTTGCCGTAGACGCCGTTGACCACCGGCTGGGGCGCGCCGCCGTGGCAGCTAATGCAGAGGTCGGGGACGAACTTCACCCCGTGGCCGTCGAGGTCCGCGCCGGTGATCCGCTGCCCGTCGCCGTCGTAGACGAAGAACTTGGTGAAGCGCTTGCCGCCCGCCGCGCCAGGGGTGATCTCCATGACCACGGTCGCGATCGGGTCGACGTCGGCGATCGTGTCGTCGAGGTTGGCGTGGTTGGTGGTCACGTAGGCCTGGTCCTGGCCGCGGACCTTGGCCGACATGGCGCGGCCGAAGCCCAGGTCGCCGGCGTTGAAGTAGACGGCCTCCACGTCGGGTCCGCCCTGGTCGAAGCCGTTGGCGCGGAGGAACCCGTCGAGGGTGTCGCGTTCGCCGTTGGGGTCGATCGTGTCGTAGTAGGCCTTGGCCTGCTCCTCGCCGATCAGGCTCCGCGAGAGGAAGCCGACCTCGGGGAAGGCGGGGACCTCTTCGACCGCGTCGCCCTGCACGGTGACCTCGGCGCTGGCGCTCAGCTCGCCGTCGCTGACCTCGCAGCGGAACACGTAGTCGCCGGCCTCGGGCAGGCCGACGCGCAGCTCGGTCGCGCTCGCGCTCCCGATCCAGGCCGTGCTCGGCCCGGCGACCTGGGTCCAGGTGACGCTGAGCGCGCCGGCGGGGAGGCCGTCGTCGGTGAGCTGCGCGGTCAGCAGGTGGGGCACGTTGAGCGGCTGGCGCGAGCTCGCGGGGTCGAGGACCACGCTCGGGGGGGTGTTGGTCGGGGTCGCGCTGGCCGTGCTCGCCACGCTGCCCGAGTTGGCGCTGCGGATCGGGGCGGTCGTCTGCGCTCCCGCGGCGCCAGGGTAGAACCCGCGGCCTCCGCCGTTGCCGCAGCCCAGCGCGGTCACGCCGCAGGCCACGACGATCGACCCGTTGAGGGCCAGAGTGAGGGGGGTTCGACCGTGTCCTCGAGTACGCATGCTACTCGTCCTTCCGTCTTCCACTCCTTCGTGCCCGGGGGGGTCGGATCGCTAACCGAGAGATTCGCCGCTTTTTCTCCGCACCGTCCGCGCGAGCGCCGCAGCGACCCGCCGCCACGGCGCGGAGTCGCTGGCGCAAGTCGCTTCGACCAAGCAGCTTGCGCGACCCGGCGGAGAGGCCTCGGGGGTCGGGTCGCGCGGACACCTGCCTGCGGGCGACGGTCATCCGTTACAGATTGCTGACACGCCTGGGGCGAGCGATATCGCCTCAGGCCGGCGCGCGGTAGTTCGCGGCGACCGCCTCGATCCCCGCGGCGAGGGTCCAGCGCGGCGACACGTCGCTCGTGAGCCGCGTGTCGAGGGGGCGCCCGGGGAAGAGCGTCCCGAGCTGAATTCGGGTCAAGCGCTCCGGGGGGTGCCCCAGGGCCACCCGCAGGCGCTCGGCGAGCTCCCAGCGGCTGGCCGCCTCCCGCCCGCTGACGTGCACGAGCCCCGCGCTCCCCACCCGCGCGAGGACCTCGCGCACGACTTCTTCGACGTGGATCGGGGTCATGCGCTGATCGTCGGCGGCGGAGAGCGACTCGCCCCGAGCCCAGGCCGCCGCGAAGCCGTCGAGCAGGTTCCCGTCGCCGCGCTCGGTGCCGTAGAC
>JAGQRJ010000931.1 GCA_020425635.1 Planctomycetota bacterium
CGCCGCTGTAAGCGAGGACGAAGGCTGCACGAGCGCAAGCTCACCCACTGGCTTCGGCTGGGAAGGGGCAGCCCGAGGACGACTCGCGAGCCAGAACACCTGGGGGGTCCTGATCAGCCGGTCTGCGAGGACAGACAGGAACCAGCGGCCGGGCACGTTCGCGTGCGCCTCCTCAGCGGCCATACGGAAACTCCCCCACCATGCAACACCTCTTCCCGGCGGCCGCCTGCGTCGCCGCCCTGCTCATCACGGGCTGCAACAGCAGCTCGTCGAACCGCGCCTCCACGGCCGCACCCGTCAGCAGCAACTCGACCGGGACGACCCAGTCCCAAGCCTCGCCGCCGCCCCCCCCTCCCCCGGCGCCCGTCGCGCTCGCCGACCCCGGCGGCCAGGTCGCCGCCGTCGGCACGGCGAGCCCGGTCCAGGCGACCGTCGCCCGGGACGCCTTCGTGGCCTTCCGCGAGCTCGCCTCGACCGGCGGCATGGAGCTCCCCGCCGACCCGGCGCTCGCGGGCCTCGCGTTCGTGGTCCAGGACAGCGGCTACGTGCGCGTGCTGCGCCTCGACCCCACGCCGAGCTCGCTGCGCGAGGTCCCGCTCCCCGGGGCGCCCTTCGCGCCGGGCGTCGCCGCGGGCGCGCTCTGCATTCAGGACGCGACCACGGCCTACGTGACCGCCTCGGGCGCCGGCGGCGAGGCGGTCTACCGCTTCGACCCCTCGACCGCCTCCACGGCGGCCGACGTGACCGCCTACCCCCTCGACGCGCTCACGGTCACCTGGCCCGCGGGCGTCCGCGACCAGGCCGGGGCCGACGTGGGCGGGCAGGCCCTCCCGCTGACCTACACCTCGGACGCGCTGGGGATCGGCGCTCGACTGTTCGTGGTCAGCGCCAACTTCGACCCGCAGTTCAACCTCAACCCGGGCACGCTGTGGAGCTTCCAGCAGGACCCGCTCACTCGGACCCTCGGCGCCGCCCAGGTCCTCCAGACCCGCGGCTTCAACCCCACCGGGGTCGAGGTCCTGCAGACGCCCGCCGGCCCGCTGTTGCTGGTCACCGACACCGGCCCCTACGGCGCGGGCGAGGGCGCGATCGACGTGGTCGACCCCGTGAGCTTCCGCACGGTGGGCTGGATCGACCTCCCCGGCCAGGACCCGCTCGGCCGCGTGCGGATCTCGCCCGACGGGCGCTGGGGCTACGTCGGATCGCAGAGCAAGGCCGCGGTCTTCGCCGTCGACCTCAGCGGCTTCGCCTCGCTGGTGGGGGCCACGGCGCCCGTGAACCTGAGCAACCGCTTCCGCGGGGGCTACGCCTTCCCGCCCACCGCGGGCGGCACCGACCTGATCAGCGACATCGCCTTCTCCCACAGCGGACGCTACCTCTACGCGGCGAACTTCAACGCGAGCAAGCTGCACGTGATCGACCTCGTGCAGCCCGGGCTCGCGGCCACGGTCGACGGCTTCGCGCGCACCGGCGATCCCCAGGCCTACGAGGGCCTGCTCAACGGGATCGCCGTCCGCCCCGGCGTGCCGGGGGTCGACTTCAGCGGCCCGTCGCTCTACGCGCTCACGATCAACCTCGCCCCCGCCGACCGGCGGGTGACCGACGTCAACGTCGTCCTCGACACGATCGAGTTCGACAAGCACTAGCGCCGCCCGCGGGCTACGCTCGGCCCGTGAGCGAGCCCGCGGACTGGTACGAGCTGGCGCGTTACTACGACGTGCTTTTCAGCTGGGACCCCCAGCGCGAGGTCGACTTCGTGCTCGGGGCCAGCGCGCGCTACGGCCGCGGCCGGCCCGGGCGCAGCTTCGAGCCGTTCTGCGGTGCGGGGCGGCTCCTGCCGCATGTGCCCGGCGCCGTGGGCAGCGACCTCAGCCAGGCCATGCTCGAGATCGCGCGCGGCCGCGGACCCGTGTTCCGCGCCGACGCGGCGCGGCTCGGGCTCGCCCCCGAGTCCTTCGACCTCGCCTACTGCCTGATCGACAGCTTCCGCCACCTGCAGCGCGAAGCGCAGGCGCAGAGCCACCTCTGCGCCGTCGCCCGAGCCTTGCGCCCGGGCGGTGTCTACGTGCTCGGCTTCGACGTCGAGAGCGGACGCGCCCCCGCCGAGGCCCAGGAGGCGTGGAGCATGAAGCGCGGCGGGCTCGAGGTCGCCGCCGAGATCGACGTGCTCCCCGGCCCCCCGGGGGCCGAGGCCGAGGTCATGCGCGTGCGGCTGCGGGTCGACGACAACGGCCGCCGCAGCTCCCTGGAGAGCCGCCAGCCGCTGCGGATCTGGACCCCGCAGGCCGTGCGGGGGCTGGTCGCCCACAGCGGCCTCGAGCTCGTGGCGTGCTTCGACCGCCGCTACGACCTCGAGGCCCCGAGGGCCCTGGAGACCGTCCCGGGGAGCGCGGTGCTCGTCCTGCGACGTGCTAACGTCCCGGGGTGAAGCGTCCGTCGTTGCTCGTCCTCGGCCTCCTGGTGATCGGCTGCAGTTCGCCGCCCGAGGGCCACTACCTCGAGCTGGTCCCCAACCGCGAGGCCCACGACCAGCCGGCTGAGCCGCTGAGCGACACCCTGCTGCTGACCTGGCGACCCGCCCCCGGGGAAGGGCCCCTCGAGGTGACCCTCCCCCTGCCCGCCGACTCCGCCGAGCTCACCGTGCGCAGCCTCGCGGCCGAGGTCGACGCCGGGAGCTTCGAGGTCGGCGGGGAAGACCCACGCGTGCTTCGCCTGCGCGCCGCCCAGGGCGCCCCTGCGATCCGCATTCGGCTGCAGCTCGAGCGCCGCCAGCGGCTGACCACGACGCCCTTGCCGGCGTCCCTCGACTCCCTCTCGCGCACCCTCGACCCCGCCGAGTGGGTGTCTCAGGCAGCTGCCGCGGCGCCCGAGGTCGCGGCCAGGGTCGTGTTCGGCCTGGCCTTCGACGGACCCCAGGTCACGCTCTGTGCCTGGCCCGAGGTCGAGCTCGAGGACGGCTGGCTCGCGGTGCCGCTCGAACCGGCCCTCGGGGAAGACCGCCTGCGCCTCGGACCCCTCGAGCCGACGGCCACACGCGACGGCGCCCCGGCCGAGCTCACCGTCGAGGCTCAACGCCTCCCGTAGCGCTCCCGACCCGCGGAGGCAGGGCGCAGCGGCCGGACCGCTACGCGTCGTCGTGCGGGGCGTAGCTCTCGGCCCGCAAGCGCAGCGCCTCGAGCGCGACCGAGGCCTCGACCAGGGGCACCGGCACCGCCGTGCCCGTGCGGGGCGGATGGCGGCGTGCGCCCTGGACCTCCAGGGTCCCGCGGGCCAGGCGTACCCGGACCTCGCCGTCGACGCCGTTGCAGAGCTCGCGGGCCGCGACCTCGACCGCGCGCAGGGCGGGCTCGCTGCGCCGACCCGCGCAGAACTCGGGGACGTAGAGCTCGCGCAGGCTGCCCAGCAGCGCGAGCTGCGCAGCGGTCAGCGAGACCGCGTCGAGGGCCTCGCGCGCCGCCGTCACGATCGCGAGCCCGGGGCACTCGTAGGCCGCGCGCTCGAGCACGCCGAGGGCGGTGCGCCGCACGTGCACGCCACGGCCGTAGCCGTGGCGCTCGCCCAGGCGGTTGAGCCGCGTGAACAGGTTCGGCGGGTCCATGCGCTGCCCGCCCGCCGCGACCGGCAGCCCCCCCGCGAACTCGAGGGTCAGCTCCTCGGGGAGGTCGTTGACCTCGGCGGGGTCGGGGATCCGCGCGAAGGTGTCCTCGTCGGGCTCCTCCCAGGGGTCCTGCAGCGCCAGCGTGGGCCAGCGGGTGCCCCACACCGACTCCACGTCCTCCCCCGCGGCCTCCGGGTCGAGCTCCTTGGCACTGCGCCCGCGGGCGGGGGCGAAGCGCTCGAGCTTGGGGGCGCGCGCGGCCCACAGGAGCTCGCTCGGCACCCCCGAGTCCCCAGTGTGGCTGCCGTGCACCAGCGCGCAGGCGTCCCACTCCCGCGCGAGGGTCGCCAAGGCCTCGGCCCGCGCGTACTCCTCGGCGATCCACCAGGGCACGACGCCCCCCACGCGCGCGCCGAGCAGGAGCAGCGGACCGAGCAGCTCGCGGTAGAACACGCCCTGGGCGCTGATCACGCGGTGCTCGCTCGCCCCCAGGGCCAGCGCGTGCTCGCGCATGGCTTCCAGGACGGGGACGTCGCAGCCGTCGGTGTCGACGGTCACGGCCCACACGGGCCCCGTCTGCTGCGCGCACGTCCAGCGCAGGGCGTAGCTCGAGCCGACGCCTCCGGACCACGCGACGAGGGTCGGCCGCTCAGCCACCCGAGCCCTCCTTGGCCGGCTCGGGCTCCTCGGCGGACGCGGGCTCCTCGCCCTCCTCGACCTGCTCGGGCTGCTCGGGCTGCGCGGGCTCCTCGCCCTGCTCGGGCTGCTTGGGCCGCGCGGGTGTGGGCAAGACCTGCACTCGGTCGCGAGCCGGGTCGAGCTCGCGCACGGGCCGCGCGAAGCGGCGGGTGAACCAACGCGCGGAGGCGGCCATGATGTAGGGGAGGTAGGCGCCGCCGCTGTAGTGCCCGGTGAACAGGTCGTAGCGCAGCGGGCGGCCGAAGTCCTCCCAGAGCTGCACCTGGAAGTCGTGGGGCATGACCGTGTCGAGCCGCGCGAGCACGGTCAGCAGCCGCCGCGGATCGATCGCCGGGGCGAACCCCCGGGGGTCCGAGACGAAGGAGGCCTTGATCCGCTCGCACACCTCGGCCTCGCTGATCCCGTGCTCGGCCGCCTTGGCCTCGCGGAACTTGATCAAGCGCTCCTCGGAGGAGATCCGGATCACCTCGTGAATGTCCCCGCCCGCGAGCGCGATCGCCGCCGAGTGCAGCCGCGGCTCGACGGCCATCAGCAGGGTGGTGATGATCCCGCCGAGCGAGATCCCCATGGCCCCGATCCGGCCGGGGTCGATCTCGGGGCGGTTGCGCATCCACTCGAACACCGCGAGGCGCGCGGCCACCGAGCGCCGCGCCCAGAGCTCGAGGTCCTCGATCGCCCAGGTGGCGCGCAGGATCCGCGTCCCGCGGTTGACGAGCACGACGTGAAACCCCGCCTCCACCAGGGCGCGGCACTGGCTGCGCGCGAGGGAGCGCCCCCCGCCCAGGATCGGCGTCAGGAGGATCGCCGGCGCGGGGCGCGCGGCGTGCACGCAGCGCCAGAACTCGAAGGTGATCGGGGTCGGCGCCTCGTCACCCTGGAGCTGGACGACCACGCGCCCCTCGTAGACCACCGCGTCTTCGTCGACGTCCATGCCCTTGAGGTCGACCGGCTGGGCGAGGGCGTAGTCGAAGCGGTGCAGGACCTCGGGCGCGAGCGCCTGGGGCGGTCGAGGCTCGGCGGGCGGCGTCTCCAACACCGGACAGCCGCAGCAGCAGAGGATCAAGAAGGTGAGGCTCCAGCGCATACGAGCAGTCTACCGCTCGCTGGCGGATCCACCGCGTCGGACAGGGCGGGGTGGGCTTCCGGGCCTGTCCGGGCTATAAGCTGTTGTGCGAGCCTAGCCTTATGTCCGCGGTCCTCCGCCTAACCGGTCCACTCGAGGCGACCTTCGAGCTGCAGAGAGGACAGTCGATCACCATCGGCCGTTCCCTCGCGAACGAAGTCAGCGTCGACGATCTGCGCCTCTCCCGGCGCCACTGCCGGATCCAGCTCACCGAGCAGGGTCTGATCGCCGAAGACCTCAACTCGGCGAACGGGACCTTCGTCAACGCGAACCGGGTGCGGCAGATCGCCCTCCACGACGGCGACGTGCTCCAGCTCGGCAACCGCGACGTCGTGCTCCGGATCGAGTATTCCTCCGAGCTCGCCCCCCCCGCGGAGCCCAAGCCAGCCCCCCGGGAGCCCTTGCAGGTCGAGCTCGACGTCCTGCAGCTGCTCCTGCAGGAGGGCTTCGAAGTCCGCGAGAAGATCAACCCCGCAGGCAAGGTGCCGATCTACCGGGCGATCAAGCGCTCCCTCGGCCAGGAGGTCGCGCTCAAGGTCCTCCCGATGGTCGGACCGAGCAGCGAGAAGAAGGTCTCGCGCTTCGTGCAGGAGGCCAAGGCCCAGGCGCGCCTGCGGCACCGGCACATCGTCGCGATCTACGACGTGCGGCAGTGCCGCGACCTGCTCTACATCGTCATGGAGCTCGTCGACGGCGAGACCCTGCTCGAGTCCATCCGCCGCTCGGGCAACCGGCTCTCGGTGCGCGCGGCGCTCTCCTTCACCTACCAGCTCGCGCGCGCGCTCGCGCACGCCCACCAACGCGGGATCGTGCACCGGGACCTCAAGCCCGGGAACATCATGATCACCCGCGACGGCGACGCGAAGCTGATCGACTTCGGCCTGGCCAAGAACCTCCACGAGCTCGGGCTGGGGATCACCTCCGACGGCGAGGCCCTGGGAACCGTGGGCTACATGGCCCCCGAGCAGCTCCGCGACGCCCGCTCCTCCGACACCCGCACGGACATCTTCGGGCTCGGGGCCTGCCTGTATCACGCCCTCGCTGGCCGGGCGCCGTTCCTGGCGCGCAGCGAACGTGAGCTGATCGAGCTGCTCGAGAAGGGCCCGCCCCTCGAGCATTTGGTCGGCGTGCCCTTGAGCGTGGTCTCGCTGATCGTGCAAATGACCCACATCGACCCCGAGAAGCGCTTCCCCTCGCCGACCGCGCTCCTGCGAGGGATCGAGGAGGTCGTCACCGAGCTGACCGGGATCCAGGCCGACCCCAAGAACCTCGAGCTGCTCCTGGGCATGGTGGCCGAGGAGACCGACCTGATGCAGACCTGGCGGATCGACACCGGCGCGCTCAAGGCGGCGGTCGGCGGCGGGGGCCGCGGGATCAGCGGCGCCTTCGTCGAGGACGAGCTCGTCGAGTACCTCGGCATGCTCGAGTTCAACCGCAAGTCCGGCACCTTGCGGATCAGCTCGGCGGAGCGACAGGGCGCGCTCCGCGTCCGGGAGGGGCGGATCGTGAACGCCGAGAGCGCCGAGCTCGAGAGCGAGCCCGCGATCCTCGCCCTGCTCAGCCTGCGCTCGGGAGCCTTCGAGTTCAGCCCAGGCAAGGTCGCCCGGGAGGGGAACTGCGACGTCAGCATCTCCTCCGCCGTCCTTGACGCTATGCGTCAGCGCGACGAGTCGGAGACCGGCGACCTGTAGCGCCAGGAGGCCGCGGGTCGGGCTCGTAAACCCAATCAAGGAAGCGCTTAGGGAGCACCGCCCAGCTTGCGCTTGCGCTGTCGGGCCGCGTCGCTATAGTTCGGCCTCGCAACGACCGGGGGCGCCCCTGAGGCGCCCCGTGGAGGACGCGTGAGTTCATTGGACGAAGATCAAACCGTCGGCCGCGACCCCTTCGCGTGGGCCACGCGCATGGATTTGGCCGAGCTCGCCGAAGGCTGGCCGCCCGTGCGGGCCGGCCGCCGCCAGGTGCCCGCCGCGACGGACTCGACCCGCCTGCGCAAGCAGACCCAGCGCCCGCGCTCCTCGCGCCTGCGCCCCGTCAGTTAGCCGCTGATCTCAGCCCTGCGGGGCGAGATTTCGCGCTAGAATCCCGCCCGTGAATACCCCGCTGAACGTCCTGGTCATCACCAGCCAGCTGCCTCCCGACATCGGGGGGACCTCGGTCCACGCAGCGGAGATCTCCAAGGGCCTCGCGGCGCTGGGGCACACGGTGACCGTGGTGATCCGCGATCGCGACCCCGAGGAGTTCGCCGAGCTCGGGCTCGACGTGGTCTCGATCGACACCAAGACGGGTCTGCTCAAGCCCTTACGTCAGCGGCGCGCGCAACGCGACGTGCTGGGCCTGATCCGCGAGCGCGGGGTCCAGGTCGTGTTCTTCGCCTACACGGTCGTCGGCTTCGGCGACCTCTACGGCAAGCTCGCGAGCGCGGGGATCCCCTACGTGGTCGGGATCCACGGGTTCAACAAGAGCGACCTCGCGTCCGAGGAGGCGATGGCCTATCGCCGGCGCAAGTGGGGCCTGGCCAAGGCGACCCGCGTGATCACGTGCACCCGCTGGCTGGGCTCGACGATGGAGCCCCTCGTCGGGCGGCCCGTCGACACGGTCCACTACGGGATCGACCGCCGGATCGACGACTGGGCGACCCCCGAGCGGGTGGCCGAGGTGCGCGAGCGCTACGCCCTCGACGGCAAGCGCGTCCTGCTCTGCCTCGGGCGCTACGTGCCGCGCAAGAACTTCGACAGCGTGTTCCGCGTCGTCCCACGACTGCTCGAGCGCTTCAGCGACCTCTACGTGCTGATGGTCGGCGGCGGACAAGAGGAGCAAAACCTCAAGGACCTCGCGGCCGAGCTCGGGATCGCGGAGCGCGTGATCTGGGGCCCGCAGGTCGCCCCCCACGAGGTCGGCGTGTTCTACAAGGCCGCGGACCTGTTCGTGACCGTGTCCTACACGCGCCCGGAGGACGACACCTACGAGACCTTCGGCCTGGTCTACGCCGAGGCCAACCTCTGCGGGACCGCGGTGGTCGGCGGCAAGGAGGGCGGGGTCCCCGAGGCGGTGGTCGACGGCGAGACCGGGCTCCTGGTGCACGCCGGCGACCTCGACGCCATGCACGACGCCCTGGCCGAGCTCCTCGGCGACGACGCCCGCCGGGCGGCCATGGCCGAGGCGGGTCGCGCGCGGGTGCTCGACTACTTCACCTGGAGCCGCGCGGCCCAGGAGACGGCCGAGATCCTCCGCGCCGCCGCAGACAGCGCGGCGAATTGATTACGCGAGGGGGTCAGCGCGTCGTGAACCTGGAGAGGCGAAACCACATGCACATGGATTCCCGCGTCGGCGCGCTCCTGCTGAGCCTCGTGCTCGGCTGCTTGGGCTCGGCCCAGGCCGAGGAGGACTACTTCCCCCTGACCGTCGGCACGACCTGGGACTACGAGCTCACGATCAAGCGCGGCGAGAAGTCCCACTCGATCCGCTACTCGACCGAGGCCGTGCGCAAAGAGGCCCTCGACGGCGTCGAGTGCGTCGTGTTCGAGACCCGCAGCGGCAGCAAGCTGCTGAGCACCTCGTGGTATGCGCGCGAGGGCAGCGTGGTCCGCGAGTGGCAGTCCAGCACCCAGGGAGGCGCCCTCGTGCAGAAGCTGCGCGAGGTCGTCGCCGAGGAAGAGGGGGCGGAGGAGCCCGAGCCCGAGCGAGGGCGCGTGCTGCTCGACGCCGCCAAGCGCGAGCCCGGGACGAGCTGGGCGTGGTCCAGCGCCGAAGGAGACGCCTCGGGCACGGTGACGGTCCTCGGGACCACGGAGCTCACGACCCCGGCCCTCGGCAAGCTCACCTGCCTCCAGATCGAAGAGCGGGGCGAGTTTCGCCGTGGCGACAAGACCGCGCAGCAGGTGCGCACCCTGTGGTTCGCGCCCCAGCTCGGCCTGGTGCGCGAGGTCTCGAAGATCACCCTCCCTAGCGGCGGCGAGACGACCTCGGAAGCGATGCTCCTCGCCCGCCCCAAGGCGGAGACCCAATGACCCAGCCCACGATCGCCCGCGTCGCCCTGCTCCTGGCCCTCTGCGCCTGCCTGCCCGCCGCGGCGCAGGAAGGCGACGCCCCCGAGCCGCCGCCCGTCGAGCTCCTGGGGAGCGCGCCCCAGCCGGGGATCCCGTATTTCCCCCTCCAGCGCGGGCGCACCTGGACCTTCCAGACCCAGGTCACGGTGCGCGAGGCCAAGGCCGAGACCGCTGGCGCGCCCCAGACCCACAAGGTGGAGGTCACCGTCGCCGAGCCCCAGCGGATCGACGACAAGGCGGTCTCGGTCCTCGAGTGGAAGTTCGACGGGAGCCTCGCGCAGCGCAGCTTCTTCTTCTGCACCCCCGACGAGGTCACCTGCCTGCGCCGGATCCAGGGTTTCGGCCTCGAAATGCGCGACTTCGTGCTCACCGAGGGGCAGCCCGTGTGCCGCGAGCCGCTGGCCGTCGGTCAAACCTGGACCTGGAGCGGCCGGGTCAACGCGATCAAGGGCGAGCAGAAGGTCAAGGTCGCCCGCGAGGAGACCCTCGAGACCCCCGCGGGGAGCTTCGAGTGCCTGGTGGTCGAGATCGAGTTCACCGGCGAAGACGACAGCAAGGGCAAGATCACCCGCTGGCTGGCCAAGGACGTGGGGATCGTCAAGGACCTGAGCGAGCTCAAGACCGCCGCGGTCGAGGTCAAGAGCGAAGGCGTCCTCGTCCGTTTCAAGAAGTAGCGCGCCCCCGGCTCAATACGCCCAGGTGGGCTTGCTGCTCCCATACTGCACGTTGTCCCGCGTTCGGTAGAAGAGGTGCGCGTCGTTGGCCGTCTCGCCGAGCTGCACCACGGGGGTGAGGCGCTTCGCCCACCCCGGGCTGACCAGGAACGGGTTGTAGTAGTGCGTGCAACCCTGGGTCGGGTCGACACCCGCCAGCGCCGTGCGGGCCGCGTCGTAGGCCCAGCTCGGGATCGAGCCGAAGTAGAGCTGATTGCGCTTGTCGGAGTTGTAGCAGGAGAACTGCGCCGGCCGGTGCGCCGCCCGGGTGATCGTGCGGTCGAGGGAGAACGTGCCGTCGCTGCGGCGGACCCGGTTGAGCAGCACCGCTGCCACCGAGACCTTGCCCTCGAAGGACATGTTCGCCGGGCACTCGCCCTTGACGATCCGCGCGAGCACGGTGACCTCGTCGCTGGTGGCGCGCATGGGCGCGTGGTAGCGGATCGTGAGCCGCCGCGGGTGCCCGGCGCGGTTGATCCGCAGCCGCTGCCCGACCCGGATCATGCTCGAGTTCGCGGGGATCCCGTTCATGGAGCGCAGGTTGCTCAAGCTCACGCCGTAGCGCGACGAGAGCGCGCCCAAGGTGTCGCCTCCGCGGACGACGTGGATCTGCGTGGACTGCGTCGGCGGCGCGGGATTGGCGGTCCGCTCCCGAATCAGCAGGGAGAGCCCGGTGCGCAGCGCGTCCTTGGCGGACTGCAGGTCGCCGAGCCCCTGGCTCGTGGAGCTCGCCGGCACGGGCGCAGGCGCGGTCGTCCCCCCAGCCGGGCCGACGGTCAGGTTGGAGCCCGCGACACCCGGGATCTGCAGGCGCTGGCCCACCCGGATCACCGTCCCGGAGAGGTTGTTGGCCCGCTGGATTCGCTGCCAGGGCACGTTGTAGCGCTGCTGGAGCAACCACAACGAGTCGCCGCTGCGGACGACGTGGACCGTCCCGGATTGGGCCCAGCAGGGCACGGAGACGGCAAGACCGATCAGAAGTGTTCTCAGTGACAGCACATAACTCTCAGCTTTCAACCTCTCACGGTGGGCTGAGAGCGAGCGTCATGCCTTGGGCTGCAGGGCGTAAGCCCTTACGAATCAACCGATTCGTCTCGTTTAGTGGGGCGAATCCCCAGACTTGGCGTTCTTCGCGTGAACCTCAAGCACGTGCGCCCCAATTCGTTGGGCCACTTCGCAGGCCGCGACCTGGGGTGCGCCGAGGCCCGTCGCGGCGGCCCGGGCGTCGAGCAGGGGCTGCCCCTCGGCGTCGTAGAGCCGCGCCTCGACCTCGACCCGCTCGGCCCCCTGACGGAGGCGTCCGATCACGAGGTAGCGGGCTCGGACGCGCGCGGCGACCTCCGCCAGCTTGCTCGGGTCCGGGGACTCGAGCCCCGCGGGGAGGGTGTCCTCGAGCGCGCGGTCGATGTTCGGCCCTGGGACGAGGAAGAAGTCGACGCCGAGCTGCGCCAGGGCCACGCCCAGGCGCGCGCGCACGTCCTGGCCGGCCCGCGGGTCCTCCGCCTCGACCCCCAGCACGGCCACCGAGACCGGGCCTACCCCCGGGGGCAGCAGCACCTCCGGCAGGGCGTCGAGGGCCGCGAGCCCGCGCCGGTCGGCGGCGAGGCGCAGGTTGCGCGAGACCTTGGCCGCGGCGTCGGAGACGGCCGCGAGCTCTATGTCTGCGCGGGCGCGGTCGTCGAGGTCGTCGTCGTCGGAGACCGAGTCGACCCCGATCCCGGTGATGTGCCCGGCGAGCACCCGCTCGCGGCGCGGATCGACGAGCTCGATCTCGAGCTCGTAGCGCACCACGTAGGCGTCGGTGAACTCCCAGAGGTCGAAGAGGTCGTCGGCGTCGCGCTCCTCGATCGAGATCGTGAGCGTCGCGTCGGCCGTGGTCTTCCCCTGGCCGAGGCTCACGCGGTCGAAGAGGTCGCGCCCCTCGAACTCCGCGCGCAGCGCCTCGAGGAAGGTCTCCTCGGTCGCGGCGTCGACCCCCACGAACTCGACGCGCAGGTCACGCCCGAGCTGCTGGGGGATCTTGCCCGCGAGGCGGGTCTCGTCGCGGGACGCGCGCTCGAGGTTGCCCGCGCACCCCACGAGCAGCACCCCGCACACCGCCACCGTGATCGCGCACCGACAGTTCACCGGGGGAGTGTATCCGACCCGGCGCCGAACAGCGGCACCGAGCAGGCGGCGCGAAACCCGATCATCGCCCCCGCGTCGCGGGCGTCTGCCCCGTTGCGCGCCGCCGAGCGACAGTGGTGCGGGGAGTGGAAGCTGTCGCCGCCGCGGATCACGCGCATGCCCCCGCGCTGGGTCACCGGAGCCCCGTCGGAGGGCATGTGCGGCCCGTAGGGGCCGTAGACGTCGGCGCACCACTCCGCGACGTTCCCGCAGAGGTCCACCAGCCCGAAGGCGTTGGGCGCCCCCTCGTGCAGTCGGGTGGAGTGGGTGGTGCACGTCGACCCCTCGCCATACCAGGCGTAGGCGGGGTTCGGCTCTCCGCCCCAGAAGTACTCGGTGGTGCTCCCCGCGCGACAGGCGAACTCCCACTCGGCCTCCGAGGGCAGGCGCAGCGAGACCTCGCTCAACCACGCGCGGGCCGCGTGCCAGGTCACCCCCTCGATCGGGAGCTCGGCCCCCACGAAGCTGCGCTCGTCGGCGTGCGGTCGCCGGTCCCACTCCAGCTGCCGCACGGGGAAGCGCCCCACGAGCAGCGGCTGCAGCTGCACGCGGCGCTCGGTCTCGCGGTTCCAGCCGTCCCGACCCGGCCCGAGGGTCGCAGACCCCCCCGGGATCAAGTGCAGCTCGAGCTGCGAAGGCTCGTGGCGAAAGCGCCCGACGCGGTGCGCGACCTCTCCGACGGCGTAGGCCTCCGCGCCGAGGTAGGCGAACTCGGGCAGCAGCTGGGCCAGGACCTCGAGCACCTGGTCCTGGGCGTGGGGGTGCGCGCGACCCCACGCGACCCAGTCCCCGAGGTCGGCGATCCGGCTCAAGAGCCGGCGCAGGCTGAGCCCGAGGGCGGGATCCTCCGGGTTGGCGAGCACCGCCCGCTCGAGCTCACGCAGTTGGCGATCCACCCGCCCCCCCGAGCTCCCGCGCGAACACCTCCGCCGCCGTGCGGAAGGTCTTGAACTCGAGATGGTTCCCGCTCGGGTCGCGCAGGAAGAAGGTCCCCTGCTCCCCGGCCTGGCCGCGGAAGCGGACCCGGGGCTCGATCACGAAGCCCGCCCCGTGGGCGCGCACCCGCTCCGCGAGCGCCTCCCAGGCCCCCCACTCGAGGATCAGGCCAAAGTGAGGGATCGGCACCTGGTCGCCGTCCACCGGGTTCGTCGGCGCAGGCCCGGCCGCCGGCACCACGTGCGCGCTGAGCTGGTGCCCGCAGAGGTCGAAGTCCACCCAGCGCTCTGCGCTGCGGCCTTCGAGGCAGCCGAGCACGTCGAGGTAGAACCGGCGCGTGCGCTCGAGGTCCTGCACGCCGAAGGCGAGGTGAAAGAGCGGAGGCTGCGTCATGCCCCTACCCTCACCTCCCCCGCCGCGGCGCGCAAGCCGCCTGCCAAGCGTGCGGCCAGCGCACGCCCAAGGGAATGCTCGAACCCCGACGGCGCCTCGTGTTAGAACGTCCGGCGAGAGAGGTTGGGGTGAGAAGGACGTGGCTCGCCACGGGTGCCTTGGGGCTGTGTGTCGCGCTGGTCGTGGGGGCGCTCGCCCCGCGGACGCAGCCGCACACGCCGCCGAGCCGCGCGAGCGGCGCCTCGCCCATCCGCGCGAACCTCGAGGCGCCCCCAGCCGCGCCCCGGGTCGAGCCCTCGCCTGCGCCCTCGCCGGCCCTCCACCCGAGCGCCCTCCACGGCGTCTACGAGGTCTCCTTCAGCCACCGCCTGACCCTGGGCGACGCGCCGCTGCTCGAGCTGCGGGCCGCAGGCCGCCTCGACCTGGTCGCGGTCCCGCAGGCCGAAGGCCTGCGCCTCGAGCAGCGCTACCGCTTCGCCGAGCGCGCGAGCAGCCCGGAGTCCGCGCCTGAGCTCCCCGCCGAGCTGTCCCTCGCTGCCGAGGTCGACCGCCTGGGCGTCCTGCGCCGCCTGGGAGTCCCCGCCGCCGACGCCGAGGCGCGCAACCTGGCGCGCGCCCTGTGGGCGGCGGTCGACGTGCGCTGGCCCCGCGCCTCCGAGCGCGCCTGGAGCGCCCCGGCCCTCGCCGCCGGCGCGTCGGGCGCGGACGCCTTCACGCTCACCCAAGACGCAGGCGACGACGTGCTCCGTCGCAGCCGCAGGCTGAGCGCCCTCCCCGACGGGACCGCGCTCAGCGGCGGAGGCGAGCTCGAGCTGCGCCTGCGGGCCGGCGCCTTGATCGGCCTGCGCGGCGACGAGCGCAGCGCGGTCGAGACGCCCGACGGGCTCCTGGTGGCCGAGACCGCCGTGCGCTGGACCCGGATCGGCGACGCCCCCGAGGCCGGCGACCTGGCGCTGCGCTACGAGGCGGAGCCCCGCTACGAAGCGGCCCCGGCCCTCGAGCCGCCCACCCGCGAGCTGCCGGCGCTGCTCCAGGACCTCGAGCGCGCGGTGCGCCTGGGCCTCGAGCGTGAGGCCCTCGCGCTGTTCGACGCCCTCGCCCGCCGCCTGACCCAGCACCCCGACGAGGTCGCCCTCGCCCTGCGCGCGATCCGCGACGGCGGCCTGCCCCTCGGCGCGCAACGCACCCTGGTCGACGCCCTCGGCGCCAGCGGCAGCCCCGCAGCCCAGCGCGCCCTGGTGTCGCTCCTCGACGACGCCCTCCCCGGCCTCGACGGCAACCTCTACCTCGCCCTCGGTGGCCAGCCCGAGCTCGTCCTCGAAGCCAGCGCGCGCCTCGGCGTCGACGTGCTGACCTCGACCCCCCGCGGCGCCTGGGCCCGGGTCGCCGCCGGGATCCAGCTCGTCCGCGGCGAGGCGCCTCCCGCCGCCCTGCGCGAGGCCTTGCTCGAGAGCCTCGCCCACGGCGTCCCCGCCGACCAGGTGCTCGAGGCCTTGGCGCAGAGCGGGGACCCTGCGCTGCTCGAGCTGCTCGTCGAGCGCGAGGGCAGCGCCGACCCCGCGCTCCGCGCCGCCGCCGCGGAGGCGCTGCGCAACGTGAACGACCCCGAGGCCGACTCCCGCCTGCTCGCCCTCGCCGCCGACCCCGCGCCCGCCGTCCAGCGCGCAGCCCTCGAC
>JAGQRJ010000932.1 GCA_020425635.1 Planctomycetota bacterium
CCGCGAGGACGAGACCCCGCTCGCCCCTCAGGAGGACCACCGGAAGGCCTCCGCCGTGGACCGCGCTAGCATGCTCCGCCGCCGGTGCTGGCGCGTCGAGCTCAACCCCGAGGGCACGCAGGTCGTGCGCGCCACCCCGCCCCAGCAAGGAGGCTAGGCATGCCCGCCGTCCCAGGGATCTACCGTCAGGACCTGGAGGACCGCCGCTACGTCCTCCACGAGCAGGGCCTGCTCCGCGGGCAGGAGGTCGTCCTCGACGAGGAGACCTACAGCCCGCTCCCGCCCAACGACTGGATCCCGCCCGGGACGGTGGTCGTGCGCCGCCAGAGCGCAGGCCGCTACGTGCACCCCACGCACCCCGACGCCGCGCGCAACCAGCCCGCGGCCGTCTCGTCGCTCCAGCCCGCCGACCAGGCCTGGGCGGGGACCGTGGTCACGGCGTCCTTGACCCCGGGGCTGGGCTTCGCGGTCCCCCTCGACCAGAGCGCGGTCGACAACCCGGCCGTGATCGACCAGCTCAACCAGGACCCCGCCTTCGTCGCCCACTTCCTCGCCGACGAGGACCAGGCCGGCAACGTCCGCGTGCGCACGCGCGCGGCCGGCGCCGACCAGCAGCTGAGCGTGAGCTCGAGCCTCGCCGCGGCCTTCGGCCCCGAGGGCCGCGCGGCCCACGGCACCGACGCCGACTATCGAGTCACCGACGCCTGGGCCGCCGTGCGCGAGCTCGACGGCTCGCCCTCGCACTACATGGTGCCCACGCTCCTCGCCGGGCACTTCGACGAGTCCGAACTCGTCCACCTCACCCCCGAGGCCCGCGTCGTCCTCTCGCGCCGTGGCTCGATCTTCGGCTAGGAGCCGCGCCCCATGACCACCCACGCGATCGACGACCTGCTCTCGGTCGACACACTGACCGGCATGATCCGCACCTTCGTGGATCAGGCCGAGAACCGCAGCTGCTCGGGGCTCTTCGCCCGCGCCGCTCGCCCGCTCCTGCCCATGGGCGAGTCCGTGACCTGGGACGAGACCGAGTTCTCGCGGCACCTCGCGCCGGTCTCTGGGCAAGACAGCCCGCACACGCGCGCCAGGCGCCTCGGGCGCCGCAAGCGCTCGAGCACCATGGCCATGGTCAAGCTCTACAAGGACCTGCCCTCGAGCCACCTGTTCTTGCAGCGCGCGCCGGGCTCGAGCCTGGCCGACGCCGAGGGCGTGCTCTCGGCCGAGCTCGAGGACCTGGCCAACCTCCTCGCCAACACCAAGGAGTTCCTCGCCTGCGGCGCCTTGCTCGGCAAGATCGAGGTCAACCAGCGGACGGTGCCCGGCAGCGACGTCGAGTTCCTGGTCGAGTTCGGCAACGCCGAGGCCAGCGCGGTCGACTCCTGGGCAGACGACACGACCCAGATCCGCTCCAGCGAGCTGATCCGGCTCAAGCGGCTGTTCAAGGACCAAGCCGGCATGCGCGCCGACATTGGGATCACCGAGCCCGGCGTCGAGGGCTACCTGGTCCAGAACAACGAGATCCGCGAGTTCGCCAAGGAGAGCCTCGGCGGGGTGATCCTCAACAACCTCAACCTCCACGGCGTAAACCCCGCCTGGGAGCGCCTGGCCGGCCTGCGCTGGAGCTTCACCGACGGGGTCTACAAGCCCGAGGGTCAGCCGGTCGCGCGCTACTTCCCCGAAGACACCGTGCTCGTGCTCCCTGCCGAGCAGCGCCTGCAGCAGGTGCTCGGCTGGGCGGAGGGCAAGGTCTTCGTCCCCGCGGGGCCCGTGATCTCGAGCGCGCAGGCGGCCACGGGCTTTATCCAGGAGCTGCGCGGGTTCTACGCCTACGCCGAGGTGCGGACCGACCCCGTGGGGATCCGGATCTACGCGGGCTGGTATGGCCTGCCCGTCGTCCTGAACCCCAACGCCGTCTTGGTGTTCAAGGTCGTCCCGCCCGCGGGCGGCGGCGCGGGCGCCACGCCCTAGAGGAGCTCGTCATGGCGTTTCTTCGCGGAGCTCCGCTGGTGGCCAGCCTGGCTCGGGTGGTCCAGCTCACCGGGGCGCAAGACCTGCGCAACCTCGAGGCCACGGGCGAGCTGGCGCTGACCGACGTCTTGGTCACGGCCTCGGACGCGGTCTTCGATCGGCTCGTCGCCGACGGGCTCGAGCCGCCGGCGCTGCTGAACCCCCAGGTCTACGAGCGCGCGGTCGCGTTTCAGTTCCTCGGGTTGCTCGCCGCGCAGGCCTACCTCGACGGGCAGGAGGACGCGCAGACCGTGGCCGACCGGCACTTCGCGCTCTCCGACCGCTACTACGAGCAGGTCCGCCCCAAGGCGCCGGGCCAACCCAGCGCCGCCAAGGACGGCGTGCCCGCGGTCCGAAACACCCAGCTCCCCTCCTTCCC
>JAGQRJ010000933.1 GCA_020425635.1 Planctomycetota bacterium
AGTCGGGCGCCTTCGCGCCGCAGGGGCGCGTGGCGGTGAGCGGGGGGAGGCAGCACGAGGCAGCAGGCGACGAAGCTCTGCGCGATCACGGGCAAGGGGCAGGCGCAGTCTGCCGGCGTCGGCCCGAGCGCGCGCGGCTCGAGGCGGGAGGTCGTGGGCGCGGAGGGCGTCCTGGCGCAGCCCACGCTCAGCAGCGCGGCCGCGAGGAACAGGTGCATGGCGAAGTCGCGCATGATTCCCTCCTACGTTCCGAAGCTACGCGACAAGCCCCCGGAGGCCGCGACGAATGCATAGCTCGATCGCTTCGGTTTTCCCGAACCGAGGGCGGGCGGGGAGCGGGCGGAGGCGAGCTCCGCCCCTACGGCTTGGAGGCGTCGGGGTCGGTCTCGGTCTCGGACTCGGACTCGGACTCGGACTCGGTCTCGGTCTCGGCCTCGGCCTCGGCCTCGGACTCGGACTCGGCCTCGGTCTCGGACTCGGTCGCGGTCGCGGGCTCGGGCTCGGGGCCTGGGGGCTCTGCGAGCAGGCGGCGGCCGCGCCAGGCGCAGGCGCCGAGGCCGGCGACGGCGAGCATGCACACGAAGACCCAGAGGTTGCCCCACCACACGTAGAGCGTGGTCAGCTTGGTGGTCGGGGCGTTGGTGATCAGGACGCCGTCGATCCCGATCTGGCGGACCTCCTTGTCCTGGTGGCGCTCGAGCACGGAGTGGATCCGGCCCAGGGGGTCGATCGTGAGCGAGACCCCGCGGTTGACGCAGCGGACCACGCCGCGGCGCGACTCGATCGCGCGGAAGCGGGCGTGGGCGCGGGCGAGGGGGATCTCGGCGGTGCCGACCGCCTCTTCGCCGAGGCTGCCGCGCACGAACCAGCCGTCGTTGGCCGGGCACACGTGCACGTCGGCGCCGGCGAGCACGCTCTGGCGCAGGAGCTCGGCGAAGCTGATCTCGAAGCAAATGTTCGGGGCGAGCTGGTAGTCGCCGGCCTGCATGAGCACCGGGCCGCGGCCGCGCTCGAAGACCACGAAGCCTGGGGGCACGAAGGACTTCACCGCGGCGTAGAGCGGGTAGAGCAGGCCGCCGTCCTTGCCGGGTATGTATTCGCTGGCGGGGACGAGCTCGATCTTGTCGTAGCGCGCGGTGACCCGCTCGTCCTCGGGGCCCTCGGGCGCGATCCGGTAGTAGCTGTTGTGCTCGGCGGTGTAGATCCCGCTCATGTCGGCCCAGGTCGAGTCCATGGAGCCCACGAGCAGGGGGACCTTGGCCTGGCTCGCGAGGGCGAACAGCCGACGCAGGTAGCTCTGGCGCTCGGTCAGGTAGTCGGGGCGCAGGCGCGTGCTCGCCCAGCGCTCCCAGTTGGCGATCGGCGGGAGCTCGGGGTCGATCCCCTGCCAGGGCTGCTCGGGCCAGCGCCCTTGGTAGCCCGGCGGCTTCGGGCCGGGGTCGGGCATGTCGCCCGGCGGCGGGGTGCGCGTGGGGTCGCCCTTGACCGCGGGCAGCGGGTAATACGACGGCCACATGGTCTCCGACCAGAGGATCGCGTCGAGGGGCTTGGCCTCGGGGTCGGCCCGCAGTTGGCTCAGGCCGCTGCGGGTGAGGTCGAAGTTGATCTGGGCCAGGGTGCCGGGGGCGGGCGGGTCGTCCTTGAGGTCCTGGGGAATGTTGGTCTGCACGACCATGAGCTGGGGCCCCGGGTCGAGCTCGCCCTCGACCTGGCGCATGCGCAGCCAGCCGTAGCACCACACCAGCGCGAGGGCGGCCACGGGCGCCAGCGCGATCGCGCGCGCGCGCGCGCGCTGGGCCGGCGAGGGGTCGCGCCCCGCCTGGAACACGGGCACGTAGAGCAGGAGCACGTCGACGAGCGCGCCGTTGACCATGAGCACGAGGAAGCTCAGGCCGTAGGTCGAGGCCACGTCGGCGAACTGGATCAGGTGGGTCTGGTCGTGGAGCGCGTGGCCCCAGTAGAGCCAGGGGAAGCTAATGAAGGCGATGTTCCCGCGCAGCCACTCGATCGCCACGCCCACGGGCGGGAGCACCACCACCAGCGGGAGCCCGGTGCGCTTGCGCAGGCTGAGCGTGGTCAGCCCGAGCATGACCCCGTAGAAGCCCTCGAGGAACACGGTCACCAGCCAGCCCGGCTGGGTGACCACCGCGATCCAGGCGATCCCGACCAGGTTGTAGAGGAAGGTCACCGAGTAGCTCATGATCGCGGCGACCCGGCGGGTCTCGCCGGCCGCCACGTAGAGCCAGGGCACGAGGCACACGAACACGAGCAGCCCGAGGTCGATCGGGTGGAAGCTGGCGAAGGTCAACAGCGCCGAGGCGCCGATCCCGCCGTAGACCCACTGCAGGCGGCGCAGGTAGGCCCCCTGGGGCCGCCCGTCGGCGGCGCGAGGGGGCAGCGAGGTGGGGTGCGCAGACTCGACGCTCGACTTCAGACGGTCCTCCGCGTGGCCTCGGACTATAGGGC
>JAGQRJ010000934.1 GCA_020425635.1 Planctomycetota bacterium
CGGAGGGGCCTGCTGCCCCTGCCCCTGAGGCGCCGGCGCGGCGCCTCCGGCTCCGGCCACCGAGGGCAAGGCGCCCTCGTTGCCTCCGCTGCTGCCGCCGCAGCCGGCGGCGCTGAACCCTCCCAAGACGACGAACCCCACGCCGGCGGCGAGCCGGCTCCACGTGCGCTGCATACCCTGAACCCCTTTGCCCGGTGTCAGGAACCTTCAACAGGTCACTCCCCAAACCGTTTCGCACGAATTTCGCGGGGGGGCAGATTCCTCCGGCGGTCCCGCGACGTGCAGGACCTGCCCCACAGGAGTTACCTTGAAAGGGTGACCTCCGAGCAGCCCGCTCCCCCGGACCCTGAAGCCCCCCGCGTCGGCGCCGACACCGCCGCGCGGATCGCCGCGCTCCCGCCCCCCGGGGTCGACACCAAGCTCATGCTCGCCGCCCGCCGCGGCGACAACGCCGCCCTCGAGGCCTTGGTCGCGCGCAACTGGGCCGGGGTCGTGCGCTTCGCCCGCGGCAAGGTCAACGACGTGCACCGCGCCGAGGACATAGCCCAGGAGACCTTCCTCCGCCTGACCCGGGCCAAGGGCCGCTTCGAGCGCCGCGGGCGCTTCAAGTCCTACCTGCTTCGGATCACGACCAACCTCTGCCTCAACGAGGCGCGGCGCACGACCCCGCTCTCGAGCGCCGAGGCCGACGGCGTCGCCGAGCGCGGGCCCCAGTACGAGGCGACCTGCACCGAGACCCGCGAGCTGGTCCGGCGCGAGGTCATGTGCCTCCCCAGCCGCCAGCGCCAGGCCGTGCTCTGCCAGCTCGAGGGCCTGAGCCTGGGCGAGGTGGCCGAGCGCCTGGGGCTGAGCGAGGCCGCGACCAAGAGCCTGCTGCACCGCGCGCGGACCGCGCTGCGCAGCTCCCTGTGGCCCCAGCGCGAGGCCTGGCAGGACCGGTGAGCGCGTGACGGAAGCGAGGGGCGGGGTGAAGGTCGTCGACGAGGTCGAGCACGTGCTCGAGCACCTGGGCGGCGCCGCCGGCGACTGGGCCGCGTGCGACGCCGACGGGACCCTGTGGGCGGCCGACGTGGCCGAGCTGGTGTGGACCGCCGCGATCCGCGAGCGCTGGTTCCTCCCCGCTGCCAAGGACTTCATGGCCGAGTGCCTGCAGGCCGCGAAGCGCCCCAGCACCGGCGACCCCCACACCGACGCCAGCGCGCTGTGGCGGCTCTACCTCGCCGACGAGGTCGACGACTGGACCCTGCTCAAGGCCATGACCGCCTGCTACGCCGGCTACAGCCCCGACGACCTCGAGGACCGCGCCGCCGAGGTGCTGCAAGACGCGCTGCCCCCGCGGACCTACGTGACCACCGCGCCCCTGATCGAGGGGCTGCGCGCGCGCGGGCTGCAGGTGGTCGTGATCACCGGCTCGCCGGCGATCCTCGTGCGCGCGGCACTGCGCGTGGTCGGGATCGAGGACCCCCCGCCCGTGCTCGGCGTCGAGGTCACCGAACACGCAGGGCGACTGAGCACCGAGTTCCGCGAGCCGATCTCCTGGGAGCAGGGCAAGGTCGACGTGTGGCGCGCGCACGCGGGCCCCCAGGCCCGCCTCAGCGCCGCCTTCGGCGACTCCCCCGGCGACCTGGCCCTGCTCCGCGCCGCCCAGGACGCGCGGGTCCTCGTGCAGCCGCGCCCCGTGCTGCGCGCGACCGCCGAGGCCGGCCCCGGCCCCTGGTGGGAGCTGCGCCCCGGCTTCACCCGCGACGGGAGCCGGGTGATCCCCCCGACCTCGGATCGAATCCTGGACCTGTAGCGCCAGACCCCGGGCTCTGCGCCGGCCGCGCCTACGCCGCCGGCGGCGCCTGCCCCAGCCGCGTCCACGCCGTCGGCCTCCCGCCCGGCCAGCGCGCGCTCGCGCCAGCCGTCGATCCGCTCCTCCGCGTTGCGCTCCGCCGGCAGCACCTGCCTCGGCCGCCCTCACGCAGCCGGCGGCACCTGCCCCAGCCGCGTCCACGCCGTCGGCCTC
>JAGQRJ010000935.1 GCA_020425635.1 Planctomycetota bacterium
CGCCGCGAGGTAGAGCCAGCAGGCGACCGCGATACACAGGTGCATGAGCTCGTGGGCCTCGACCACCCGCGCCCAGAGCGTCGGCCACTGGGCGGCGTCCATGACGCCCCCCAGGGTGGCCAGGCAGCCGCCGAGGAAGAGCCAGCCCGAGGGCCCCCACAGCCCGTGGGTCCGCGCGGTCTGCAGCCAGAGCGGGAACCCGAGCCAGCCCATGCCCACGTAGAGGGCGGGGGAGATCCAGGGCGAGAGCTCGGAGAGCGAGGTCAGCTCGAGGGTCGCCCCCGCCCCGGCGAGGGCCCACACCGCGCCCAGGTAACGCGGCTGCCAGCGGCAGAGCATGCTCATGATCGCGGTGAAGCTCGCGGCGAGGGCCAGCCAGATCGTGGCGTGGTCGAGGTGCCAGAACACGGCCCGGGCGACGGTCCCGTTGGCCTCCCCGTGGTAGATCCCGCTGCACAGGAGCTGCAGCCCACCGCACACGAAGTAGACGCGCAGCCCCGCGTCACGGCGGGGGTCGCCGGTGTGCATGCCCCGGGTGAGCCACAACCCCACGAGCAGGGTCAGGCTCCCCAGGAGGTGGCTGACGCTGCTCAGGGGGTCTTGCAGGGAGAGGAAGGGGAGCAGGTCGCGTTCCATGGGCGCTTGGATTCTTGAGGGCGCGCTGGCTCCCGTCAAGGCGCAGCGCGAGAGCCCCCTGAGGAGCCGCTTGCGCGGGGAGGCCCGGGCGTCAACCATGCAGGCATGACGCGCTCCCTCCTCCCCGGGCTGGCCTTGCTCACCTTCGTCGTCCCCGCCTCGGCCGCGGACGCGCTGACCTGGGAGGGCGCGCCGCCGACGGTCTACGCCCTGGAGGTGCAGCTCCCCCCCAAGCCCCCCGCTCAGCGGCTGGTGTTCCTGCCCAAGCTGGTGGTCGACGCGACCCGCTTCGCCGACGACGGGCGCACCCCGCGCGCGCCGATCGAGGGCCTGAGCGACCTGGTGTGGCACCACTGCCTGCAGCTGCCGGCGGCCACGCTCCCCAAGCGCAAGGCCGCCCCGCTCACCCGGCAGGAGCTGCTGACCTTCAGCGGCAACGCCAAGGTCGACGTACAAGAGCGCCAGCTCCTCAGCCGGGTCGGCAAGGGCAAGGCCGGGCTCGTGACCCAGCTCCAGCTCTCGACCCAGGCTCAGAGCCTGCCGTGGACCCAGGCCACCCTCGAGGTCGAGCGGGTGTTCGACCCCGGCGCGCGGCGCCTCGAGGCCTGCAGCTTCCGCCTGGGCTGGGTCCAGGCCGACGGGCAGCAGTTCGCCTGGTCGGGCACGGTCGCGGCGGGCGAGCCCGTCGACCTCGACCCCGCGCGCTTCGCGGCCCGGGTCGAGGCCTCGATCGGGCGCGGGCGCGACGCGCTCAAGAAGCTGCTCTCCCAGGCCCGCGCCGGCACGGGCCACACCCTCGGGCTGACCGCGCTCGCCTGCTTCGCCCTCCTGCGCAGCGGGGTCTCCCCCGCGGAGCTCGAGCCCAACTTCCAGTTCATGGCCACCCAGCCCTTCGACCACACCTACTCGGTGGCGCTCTACGTCATGGCCCTCGAAGCGCGCAGCGTGACCCGCGCCCAGCTCCCGCCCAGCGGCGAGGTGCGCAGCGTGACCCGCTTCGACCGCGGCGAGGTGGGCAAGCGCGACCTCGCCGAGATCCAGCGGGCGACCGCCTGGCTGCTCGCCGCGCGCAAGCAGCACGAGGGCTGGTGGAGCTACTCCGGCCACAGCGACCTCGGCCCCACCAGCCACGACGGCAAGACCAAGGCCCTGGCCGGCGACCGCTCCAACAGCCAGTTCGCCGTGCTCGCCCTGCACTCGGCCGTCGCCAGCGGGGTCGAGGTCTCCCCCGAGGTGTGGCTCGAGATCCTCGACGAGCACCAGCGCGCCCAGGAGCCCAGCGGCGACCCGGGCTCGCTGGCGGGCACGGAGTACGCGCGGCACTCGGCCTTCTTCACCGGCGACGCCGACGACGACGCGCCGCGGGGCGGGACGAAGGCCCGGCCTCGCGGGGGCGACGAGAGCCGGTCCCTGCGTCGCCGGGGCTGGGGCTACGGCACGCGCAACCCGGCGGGCAAGGGCAGCGCCTACGGCTCCATGACCTCCGCCGGGCTCTCGAGCCTGGCCGTCGCCCGCGAGGCCCTGGCCCACGCCGAGAAGCTGCCCCCCGAGCTCGACCAGCAGGCGCGCACGAACCTCCAAGACGGCCTCGCCTGGCTCGCGCACCGCTTCGACCCCTCGCGCAACCCGGGCCGCGGCGAGGGGTGGTTCTTCTACTACCTCTACAGCGTCGAGAAGGCCATGGACCTCGTGGGGGTCGAGCAGCTCGGGCGCTTCAACTGGTGGCAGCAGGGCGCGATCGAGCTGCTCTCGCGCCAGGACGCGACCGACGGGAGCTGGACCAAGCGCCTGGAGGACACCGCCTTCGCCCTGCTCTTCCTCAACCGCGCGACCCTCCCCGCGAAGTTCGAGGTCGAGGCGGTCGGGCGGGTCATGACCGGCGCCTCCCAAGCCTGGGACGCGGTGGTCGTGCCCGAGGTGGGGCGGGTGCGCGGGGGCGAGGTCTTGCGCTCCCTCGAGGGCGTCTCCCGCGGCGAGCTCAAGGACCGCCTGGAGCTCGCCAAGGCCTGCCTCGAGCACGCCCGCCCCGACGTCCAGGGGCGCCTGCTCGCGGACCTCGCTCCGCTGACCGAGCACCGCGCGAAGGCGATCAAGCGCTTCGCCAAGAAGACGGCGCGGGGCCTGGTCAAGACCGAAGACCCCGCCGAGCTGCAGGCCCTGGCCGGGCGCTTCGCCGACCTGGTGCGCTGGGAGCAAGAGCGCGACTACGCCGGGATCCCGGACCTCGTCGCCCAGCTCCGCGCCGAGGCCCCCCCCCTGCTGCGCGCCGAGCAGCTGCGCGTGGCCGGCGCCCTGCGCGCGGTGGAGGCGATCGACGTGCTGCTCCCGCGCCTCGAGGACCGCGAGCTCGACGTGCGCAAGGCGAGCTGGCAGATCCTCCGGGGCCTGCTCGGCGGGGGCCTGGAGTTCGACCCCGACGGGCCCGCCCGCCTGCGCAGCGAGCAGGTCTCGGGGCTGGCGACCTGGTGGGAGCAAAACGGCCCCGGCGCCCGGCGCGCCGCCCAGATCCAGCGCGCGGTCGAGGACCTCGCGCGCCCCGAACGCGCCGAGGCCGCGGCCAAGGCGCTGCGCGGCTTCGGCCCCGACGCCCTGCGCCCCCTCGTCGACGCCCTGCGCGCCGAGGCCAGCCGCGCGCGGGCCCACGCCCTGCTCAAGGAGCTGAGCGGCAAGACCCTGGGGCCCGACCCCCAGGCCTGGCTCGACGCCCTCGGGGAG